>JAVBUS010000246.1:0-3039 GCA_031555125.1 Eubacteriales bacterium
GTCTTGTCCGCGATGCGCAGGCTTAGGTTCAAGATGCTGCTGCCGACATAAACCCCCAGGGGCGCCAACAGTCCGGCCAAAACAGATAGCAGGAAGACCATGCTGACCACCACCGGCGCGTGGCGCAGGAGAATGCCCAGCAGGTACCTGTACGCGCCCAGCAAGCGGCGAAGGTTTTTCATGTGTGTAGTCCTTTCATTTGTTGGCTATAGGGACGAGTATAACATAACGCCGATTGGCTGCCAACAAAGAAAAAGCACCGCGCAGCAAGGGCTGCGGGTGCAGGGTGCGGCATTATGCAGTGTGCTGAATGACGTTGATATCATAGGCCAGAAAGGGCGCGCAAGCATCGGCCGCTGCGGAGGGCGTTGCATCGGCAAGGGGATAGGAAAGCCCCAGATCCGCATACTTGGCACCGGCTAAGGTGTTGTACGGGAGCAGCTCTACCTGTACGCGATCCTTGCAGTCCGCCAGCACCGCCGCCGTGGCGGCCAAGTTGCCCACATCATCGTTGACATCGCGGATCAAAGGCACGCGGATGATAAAAGACTTACCGGTTGCCTTGAGCTGCGCCAGGTTGCGCAGGATGGGCGCGTTGTCCACCCCGGTATAGCGTTTGTGCAGGGTGCCGTCCATATGCTTTAGGTCCATTAACACCAGATCGGCTTCCTGGGCCATGGCGGCAAAGTGCGCTGGGGCGGCAAAGCCGGAGGTTTCCACGGCCCGGTGGACCGGGCGCAGGGCCACCAGCAGTGCCAGCGAAAAATCCGGCTGCATCAGTGGCTCGCCGCCGGAGAGGGTGATGCCGCCCTCCGGCTCAAAAAAGCTGCGGTTGCGCAACAACCTTTCGGCCAGGGCATCGGCAGCAACTCGCTCGCCGACGATGTTCATGCAGCCCAGGGGACAGACCTTGGTGCAGCGATCGAAGGGGGCGCAGGCTTCGTGGGCGCAGCCGCCCATGCACTTGCCGCAGTGCACGCATTGACCGTGTTTGATCATCAGCTGTGGCTCCGGGTGCAGCCCTTCTGGGTTGTGACACCAGGCGCAGCGTAGGGGGCACCCCTTTAGGAACACCGTGCTGCGGATGCCCGGCCCGTCGTGGAGGGTGAACTCCTTGATCGAAAAAATAATGCCGGACGTCATTGTACGTATTCCTGCCGGGCGATGACGTGATCCTGATACGCCTTATCCAGCTCCACAAAGTAAGCACTCCAGCCCCAGATGCGCACGATCAGATTGGAAAAGTTCTCCGGGTGCCGCTGGGCCTCCAGCAGGGTGTCCCGGTTGATGGCGTTGAGCTGGAACTGATGGCCACCCCGGGCGATGAATTGGCGCACCAGCTGGGCTACTTGGCCGATGCCGCTGGGGTCCGAGAATACTGTGCTATGCAGCTCCATGGTCAGGGGGCCGCCGTTGCAGTTCTTGGTCAAATCCGGCTTGGTAAAGGATTGGATCACCGACAAAGGGCCATCGATCCGGGCGTGCAGGCTGGGGGAGTAGTTGGCGCCGAAGGGCTCGCCGTGCTTGCGGCCATCCGCCGAGGCACCGACGGCATCGGCGTGCCACAGGTAGAACATGGCCGAGCCGGTGCCCGCACGGAAGCAGCCCCCGCGTTCGTTGGTTTTGTCTGCCAAGGCATCGGAAAACAGGGCCAGCAAGTTCACGGCGATGTCATCCGCCGCACTGTCGTTGTTGCCCATCTTGGGGGCATCAAACCGCAACTGATGATACAACTCGTCATAGCCCACGTAATCTTTTGTCAGCGCATCGAGCAGGGTATCGGCTGACAGCGTTTTTTCCTGGTACACATATTTGCGGATGGCGGCCAGGGAATCGGTGGCGGTGGCCAGACCGGTGCCATGGATGCCGTAGTTGTTATACTTGTTGCCCAGGGAGATATCCCGGCCCTGCTCCAGGCAACCCGCCATCAGGATGGACATAAGGGGGGCGGGTACCATCCACAGGTTAAAAAACTCCGAGGCTATCTTGTCGCAGTCGGCCTGAATGCCACGGGCGACATGTCCCATCAGCGTGTCGAAATCCTTCGAGTCCGACAGATGATCCCGCAGACAGTCCTCCACTACTTTGGGGAAGGAGAGTGCGCCGATATTGGGGATATCCATGCCCACATGGGGTACGATGAACTCCCAGCAGGCAGCCACCACATAGTTCCGGGCATCCGGCAGGGAATAGCCCTTGGCCACCAAGCCGGGGATGATGATGTCGTCATTTTCGTACTGCGGAAAGCCCAGCCCGGCCTGCGTGAGCTCGGTGCCGATCTCATAGATCTGGGTCGGCGTATCCTTGCTCACCCGCAAGTTGATCTTGGGGTCGATGAGCTTTAGGTCCTTGCTGGCCAACAGGCACAGTTCGGAAAGCTGGTTGAAGCAATTGTTGCCCTGGCTGTCCACGCCGCCCAACACCAGACTTTGGCCGTTATCGCCTTGCTGTACGCCGGTGTATAGATCGCTGTCTTTGTTAAAGGAGAGGAAGAACTCCTCCAGCAGGTCAAAGGCCTCTTCCTGATCCAGGTGTCCGCTGTCCAGATCGGCCCGGAAATAGGGATACAGGAACTGGTCCAGGCGTCCGATGGTGTTGTGGTATTCGCCTTCCAGCCACAGCGTAAAGTGCAGGATGCGGAAGAACTGCAGCGCTTCGTGAAAGGTACGTGCCCCTTGCTGGGGAATGCGGGAGAGGATGTCGGCCACCTCCTGATTGCCCTGGGCTTTGGCGGCATCCCGGTAGCGGGCGCACAGATCATACACCGACTCGATGCTGCGAATCACTGCCGCATACCACTCGGCTTGTTCGGCGTTAACAGCTTGTGGACGCTTCTGCTGGGCGGTCTTTCGTACCACCTCCAGGCCCGATGAGATGATGTGCTCATAGCCCGGGCAGATGTTACAGACCACCCCGGCCTCGTGAAGGAAGTGGCGGGCACGGATAGCGGCCCACTCCTCGGGGGTAAAGATGGGGGGCAAGTTTTTGATCGTGCGGGTCAGTACGATGCGCTCCCCGGGCACAATCAGCGGGGTTTCC
>JAVBUS010000236.1:0-4305 GCA_031555125.1 Eubacteriales bacterium
TCCGCTGCGGGCCGGATGCGCCTTTGGAGGAAACCGGCCTCAACCTGAGCGCCCAGGGCGGCATGGAGGCGGTGGATCAGTGGTCGGCGGGTTTTGTGCGGGAGGGGCGGTTTGTGGCCATGGCCCATGCGGCGCGGACACAGGCCAAACCCAAGCTGACATCGTCCCTGGAGATGCCCATGCTCAGCGGGGAACCCGCGGTGTGCATCCTGGACGTGCTGGGACGCAAGCAGGTCTTTGTATGGGAGGAAGGATATGCATAACGGATACATGGCCTATTTGATGCGAATGATCGCCGAGCAGGGCGCTATCGCTTCGCTGTATTGTGACCTGAACGATCCGGAAAACTACCAGGGCGCCCTTATCGAGCAAGTCAACATGCGCCATGTGCTCATTGCGGCCATCACGCCCTGGGGTAAGCTGGACGGCTGGTGGGTTCGCCGCACCAACGACATCCAGCAGGTGCTCAGCGGCGAGGAGCAGGAACTGCGGCTCAACTTTTTGATGCAGTTTCACGGCCAGCACCATGTGCCGCTGCTCTCGGCAGATCTGCCGCCGGAGACCGATTGGCTGCGAGCGGTGCTGGACCTGGCCATTCGCGAGGAGCGGCTGGTCAGCCTGTTCACCGCAACGGAGACTTTTACCTGCAAACCTTTGCAGGTGGATGACCTGCGGGTGACGGTACGGGTGCTGGATCTGTTTGGCAAGCCGGAGCCGGAGGACGAGACCTTTACCCTGCGGGACATCGAAGCCTTGTCCATCGGCACGGAAGAGGAACACATGTATGCAATTCTGCAACTGCACTTCCCCCAAACGGGGGAGGAGTCGGAAGCATGATGGGGGACGCCATGCGCATTACGATTTTGACCCTGTTTCCCGAGATGTTCGCCCCGGTAATGGGGGCGAGCATTCTTGGACGCGCACAGCAAAGCGGGCGGCTATCCGTGGAGGCCATGGATATCCGTCCGTTTTCTGATAAAAAGCACAAAAATACAGACGATGCGCCTTTTGGCGGCGGGGCGGGCATGGTCATGATGCCGCAACCCATCGCGGCGGCCATGGCCCGGGCTACCACCCATGGCGACGGCACACCCTTTGCCGGACGACGCATCTATCTGTCGCCCCGTGGGGCCTGCCTGACCCAGGCCAAGGCGCAAGAGCTGGCGCAGTTGCCGGAGTTGGTGCTGCTGTGCGGTCACTACGAAGGGGTGGACCAGCGGGCTATCGATCTGTGCATCGACGAGGAGTTGTCCATCGGCGACTATGTGCTGACAGGCGGCGAGCTTGCGGCCATGGTGCTGGTGGATTGTGTGGCGCGCCTGTTGCCCGGGGTTCTGGGCTGCGAGGAATCTGCACAGACCGAGAGTTTCTCGCCCGCCACCGGGCTGCTGGAATATCCGCAGTACACCCGCCCCCGGGTCTTTGAAGGGCTGGAGGTTCCGGAGGTACTACTCAACGGCAATCATGCCCACATCGAGGCCTGGCGTTTTGAACAGAGTTACCGCCTGACCCTGGCCCGCAGACCGGACTTGTTGGTGGGGCGGACATGGTCCAAAGGGGAGAAAAAGATCATCGACTGCATTTGCCGCGAGGAAGCCGTAAAGGGCGCGGAGAAAAAAAGTGCAGGAAATCTTTCAAAATAGGGTTGCAAATGAGGACGCCGCATGATAGTATACACGTTAAAATATTTTCTGGAGTGGGTTGGCGCTGGGGCTGAGAGATGAGAGGAGTGGACGTCGGTATGCTGCAAAAAGTGGTTCGCGAAGGGTTGACGTTTGACGATGTGTTGCTGGTGCCCCGACAAAGCGATGTGTTGCCCAAGGACGTGGATCTATCGACCCAATTGACCAAGGATGTGCGGCTGAATATCCCGCTGATTTCCTCGGCCATGGACACCGTTACCGATTCGCGCATGGCCATCGCCATGGCACGGGAGGGCGGCCTGGGTATCATCCACAAGAATATGAGCATTGAAGAACAGGCCAGCCACGTGGACAAAGTCAAGCGCTCCGAGCATGGTGTCATCACGGATCCGTTTTTCCTCTCTCCGGATCATTTGATCGCCGACGCGCTGGCCTTGATGGAGCGCTACCGCATCTCCGGCGTGCCCATCACCCGGGAGGGCAAGTTGGTGGGCATCCTCACAAACCGCGACCTGCGTTTTGAAACCGACGCTTCCCGCCGCATCGATGAGGTCATGACCCGGGAGAATCTTGTCACCGCCGCAGTGGGTACAAGCCTGCCGGAGGCCAAGGCAATCCTGGCCCGTCACAAGATCGAAAAGCTGCCCCTGGTGGACGATCAGTTTATGTTGCGTGGTTTGATCACCATCAAGGACATTCAAAAAGCCACCAAGTACCCTCACAGTGCCAAGGATCTGGGCGGTCGCCTGCTGTGCGGCGCGGCGGTGGGGGTCTCTGCCGACGTGATGGAGCGCATCGCGGCCCTGGTGGCTTCCAAGGCCGACGTCATCGCCATCGACATCGCCCACGGACACGCCAGCGGCGTGCTGCGTCAGGTGGAGGCCATCAAGGCCCGGTATCCCGGGGTCCAGCTCATCGCGGGCAACGTGGCCACCGCCTCGGCCACCAAAGCGTTGATTTCCGCCGGCGCGGATTGTGTGAAGGTGGGTATTGGCCCCGGATCTATCTGCACCACCCGCGTGGTGGCCGGTATCGGCGTGCCCCAGATCTCCGCCGTGGCAGACTGCGCAGAGGAGGCCGAGAAACATGGCCGCACCATCATCGCCGATGGCGGCATCAAGTATTCCGGCGATATCACCAAGGCCATCGCCGCCGGTGCCCATGTGGTGATGCTGGGCAGCTTGCTGGCGGGCACCGAGGAGGCGCCCGGCGACCTCGAACTCTATCAGGGACGTCAGTTCAAAGTGTACCGTGGCATGGGTTCCCTGGGGGCCATGGCGGCGGGCAGCAAGGATCGCTACTTTCAGGAGGACGCCAAAAAGTTGGTGCCCGAGGGCGTGGAAGGCCGCGTGCCTTTCAAAGGGCCGCTCAGCGAAACCGTGTATCAGCTCATCGGTGGCCTGCGCGCGGGCATGGGCTACTGCGGTACCCCCACCATCGACGCCCTGCGCAGGGATGGCGAGTTCATGCGCATCACCTCCGCCGGCCTCATCGAGAGCCACCCCCACGACATCCATATTACCAAGGAATCCCCCAACTACACCCGTTAGTCCCTGGGAAAAGGGTCGTTCGGTATGGCTGCTCGGCGCGTTCGCGTCGGGCAGCTTTTGCATTTTGCAGCAGATTGTGGTATCATGGCCCCGTCATCGCCACAGGAGCGACACACGAAGGACAAGATTTCGCCGCCTTTGCCATTGCAGGCGGCGGCATAGAGCGTGCCATGTATTGGCATACTGGGGCATAGGCGTGCCTTTTGGGAAGGCCGAACCGGTAAAGCGGGAGGGCGACCATGCGGGACATGATCCTGATTCTCAATTTTGACGATGCGTTCGCGGCCACGGTAGCGCGCAGGCTGCGCGGCGAGCGCGTGTACTGCAAGCTGGTGCCCAGGGATATCTCCCTGGCGGCGGTGCAGGAGGAAAACCCCTCGGGCCTGATCCTGGCCGGGGGCGTGACTGGGCGTGGTGAAGCCGCCCGGGTCATGGATGCCCGGTTACTGACCATGGGGCTGCCCCTTCTGGCGCTGGGCAGCACGGCACGCACCCTGTGCGAAGCCTTGGGCGGTGCCCGGCAGGAAGAGTCGATCCAAAAGCGGGCCACCACCGTCACCTATGAGGAGCACCCCCTGTTCCAGGGCGTGGAAAACGGTGAGCGCTGGCTGGAGCATGTTCACCAATTATCGTTGCCTGATGGGTGCGTACCGATCGCCCTGAGCGAAGGGTGCATCGTGGGCTTTGCCCATGGCGAAAAGGCGCTGTTTGGTCTGCAGTTCCAAGTGGAATCAAACGATCCGGACGGCATTGCCATGCTGACCAACTTTGCCATCCATATCTGCCGCTGCAGTGCCTGGTGGTCCACAGAAGCCTTTGCGGAACGCGCACAGGAAGAGTTGGTGCGCATCGCCGGACGCGGTAACGTGCTGTGCGCCGTCACCGGCGGCTTGGATTCCACGGTGTGCGCCCTGCTGGCCAATAGGGCGTTGGGGGACCGGACCCACTGCGTGTTGGTGGAGACCGGCCTCATGCGCAAGGGCGAGGTGGATTGGATCGCCGAGCAGCTCCGCAGTGTGCTGGGACATGAGATCGACATTGTGGACATTCGCCAGCGCACCATGGAAACGTTGGCAGGGGTCACCGATGCGGACGAGAAGCGACTGCGCGTG
>JAVBUS010000272.1:0-7596 GCA_031555125.1 Eubacteriales bacterium
CAATATCTCCGAGATGCACAACGTGGTCAATGTGGCCATCACCACCAAGTGCGAGCGCCCCGAAGTGGCGGCCAGCCTGGTGGATCTTTTCTATGAGCCGCAGCGCTCCATCGAGAGCAACTGGGGCTCCATCGGCCTGTACTACGAACTCAATGCCGAAGTCCGCATGGTCTGGACCGACGACCTCCATGGTTTTGAGTCCAAGTCCAACGTCCGCGGGTACTGCACACCCTGTCGCCCGGCCATCGTGCTCAACGAGTACTACGGCACGGTCGCCGACTATCCGGAAGATGCGCAGGATCTGTACAACGACATGATCAAGGTAGGCTTTGTAGAGAAGCACCTGAACGACCCGATCATCCCGCCGAACATGTGGTACGATCCGGCGGACGCGGAGAGGATGTCGCTGATCTCGGCGCAGATCTATGCGCTGACCGACAACTATAACGCCCTGGCCATCACCGACGGCAACATCGACGCCACCTGGGACGAGTATGTCAAGTCCCTGAAGGACGCCGGGTTGGACGAGTACCTGCAGATCGTTCAGCGCAATTATGACAAGTACGCGCTGAATCTGGATACCGTCATCGCCGGCTTGGAAAAGAAGTAATCCCAGGTCCCCTCCCCACCAAGGCTACCGGTCCGCCTCTTCCCCGGCGCGCTGCTGCGCGGCCTGGGTGATGGTATGGCCGGTGGCCTTTTTGAATACCCGCAGAAAGTAGCTGTAGTTGGGGAACCCCACCCGACGCCCCACTTGGCTAATGGTGACGCCGGGGTGCTTGAGCAGTTCCTGGGCGGTGCGTATGCGGTGCGCGGTCAGGTAATCCACAAAGGACACCCCCATCTCCCGCCGGAACTGCCGGGACAGGTGGGCATCGCTAACCCCCACATGCTCCGCCACGGCGGACAGGGAGATATCGCGCATATAGTGGGCATGAATAAAGGCAATGGCCCCCAGCACCGGGGGGCTGCACAGCCGGAACCGGGCCTCCAGCGCGTGGGTCATCAGGACGCGATAGTGCTCCTGCACCTGGACGCACAAGGCCTCGTTCGGCAAGGGCGTGCGCAATGCGTTCTGCAGTAGCCGAATGTAGGCATCCTGCAGCACCACCCCGTGCGCACTGCCCCACTCCACGCTCAGGGGCAGCAGCGTTTGCAGTGTCCCACCCCCCCGTTCCGCCAGGACGGCGATCGCCGCTTCCACCCGGGTACCGTCCAGGGCCTCCAGCGCCTCCATCAGGTCTTTATGCTCTCGCGTGTCCGTGGCGGCGCGGGGTGCACCGTGCTCTTCATCCAGCCGCTCCAGCGCCAGCTTGCACACCCCGTGCAAAAACTGCACGTCGGTCACCGGCTCGCAGCACTGATACACCAGGGCGATATTGAGCATCCGGCGGGCGTTGTTGCGCACCATTTGCAGGTATGTATCCGCCTGCACACGGGCATCCCGAGAAGATACCGTCTGATCGAAGGTGAACAACAGCGCAAAATCCCCGTTGTCCAGCGCGGTCACCAACCCGTTTTGCACGTTGGTGAGCACATTGTTGCACAGGTCGGCGAC
The DNA here is from genome assembly GCA_031555125.1 of Eubacteriales bacterium. Taxonomy (GTDB): domain Bacteria; phylum Bacillota; class Clostridia; order Christensenellales; family Aristaeellaceae; genus WQXF01. The sequence goes on from JAVBUS010000272.1 coordinate 1,559, forward strand.
AATGCCTTGCAGCCGGACACGCTCCCCTTCCCCATCGAAGCAGGTAAAGAGCATGAGGTTCAGGATTCGCATTACCGCCAGCACACTTTGGTGGGCGGAAAACTCCGGCTGCGCACGGATCAGGGCATGCCGCTGGCCATCGGCGACTCCGCCCACAAGGAGCTCACGGAGGTGCTGTTGTTTGGCGACCCGGGCAAAGCCATGATCGTGCTGCGCGTTCAGCGCATGCCGCTTGCGATCCTCCTCAATCTCCGCCAGCTTGCGGAGCAGCACCTCCGCACTGAGCGCGTGCTTGAGCAGGTAGTCGAAGGCCCCCAGGCGCATAGCCTGCCGTACGTACTCAAAAGTATCGTGGTTGCTGAGTACCAGCACATATATCCCCGGCCAGCGCGCCTTGAGATCCCGCATGGTGGAGATGCCATCCTTGCGCGGCATGTTCACATCCAGGATCACCAGATCCGGCACCACCTGCTCCGCCACCCGCAGCGCCGCCTCGCCATCCATCGCCTGCCCGGCGATCTCATAGCCCAGGCGAGGCCAATCCACCAGGCCACGCACGCGGTTGAGAGTCAGGATGTCGTCGTCCACCAGCAGCACCTTGATCATACCGATCCCTCCCCCCTCGGCACCGGGTAGGAGATGAACACCCGCGTGCCCTCGCCCGGCGCGCTTTCCATGGCAAATGTAGCGCTCTGGCCATAGGTCAGCTTCAGCCTGCGCACCGTATTGTACACGCCGATGTTGGAGAAGCGATCCGGTCTGTTCACCGGAGTGGAGAGGTGCCGGGCCAGGGTCTCCGCATCCATGCCCACGCCGTCGTCCTCCACCTCCAAGGCAATACGTTCCGCCGCCAGCCCAATCCGCACCGTCACCGTACCCGATGTGGCGCGACCGGCAAACCCATGGACAATGGCGTTTTCCACAAAGGGCTGCAGCAGCAGCTTGAGCACAGGATAGGTCAAAGCCTCTTCTTCCGCCTCCACCACATAGTGGATATCCCAGGGCAGGTTGTACTGCTTGATGGCTACAAAAGCCTGAACACAGGCCAGTTCCTCCGCCAAGGTAGTAAACTCGCCACCCTGGGCCACCATCCGCAGCAGCCGGGCAAAAGAGGACGACACCTCCTCTATATTGGCCACGTTCTGTAACTGGGCCAGATAGGTGATGGTGTTGAGGGTGTTGTAGACCATGTGGGGATTGATCTGAGACTGAAGGGTCTGGAACTCCAACTGCCACTTGGTGCGCTCATCTTGGCGAATCCGTTCCAGCAGGCGCACGATACGTTGACTCATGGCCACGGCACCTTGCGTCAATTGCCCCACCTCGTCCATGCCGCGGGGTACCAAGACGATTTCCTCTTGACCCGCGGTGCCAAAGCGCGCCACAGCGCGATTCAACCGCCGGATGCCCAAAGACGTCCTCCGGGCCACCAGCACCACCATGCCCGTGGTCAGCAGCAGGATCAGACCCATGCTGACCACGATCTGCGCAAAGAGCCGGTTGGGGGCGCGGAACACCTCCTCCTCCGGCACCAGGGACACCATGGACAGCGTGCCGCCCGCCGCACGAGCCGATACCACCATGTACCGCGTCCCCTCGATCCGCAGGCTGGCAAGCCCGTTATCCAAGGCCTGCCGCAGCGCCATAGGCGACGCCGCATCATGGCCGGCACCCTCCGCATAGATCACAGCGCCGTCCGCGCCCAGCAGATACATCTGCTCCCCCTGGCGGGTGGACGCCCGGAGCATGCGCTCCACCGCAGTGAGTCGAACATCCACCAGCACCGCGCCCAACACGCGTCCCCGTTCCAGATAGGCCTTTCCCACCGTCAGCACACCGCTGGCATCCAGCCCCTCCAGCTCGCGGTTGATGACAATGGCAGTGCCGCTGCACGCCATCACCCGCTGTACCACCGGTGCATCCAAATGCAAAAATGCGTTGTGCTGAGCCCCGCTCTGGTACACATTGCCCGTGACGCTGATGGCCGTGACCCCCAGACTGCGTCCGCTCTTGGCCGCTACGGTTTGCAGAATGTTCTCAAAAGCCTGGTAGTTAATAAACCAGCCATAGGCAGGGATCCGCTGCCCGCTCTTGAGCAGCTCCCCAGCCTGACGATTGATGGCCAGTGCGTTGATGACATCGTTCATCTCCCGCAGCAGGTCGTCCATTTCGCCGACGCTGGCCTGGGCGTTTTTCAGCACGTTGCTGCGCTCGCTGTCCATCAATACCTCCCGCAGGCGGTAGGAGAAGAACAGCCCTACTACCAACACCGGGAGAATCAGACACAGCACAAACACCGCCACCAGCTTTGTGCTGATGGAGGAACGGATACCGCGCCATACCCCTTTGCCCACGGACATCCCTCCAGCCCTTTTGGTGGCCTCAGTATAGCATAAAAAGCTGCGGACATCAAAAAAGTGCACCCCTCCGTCATAATGTGACATATACGCCCGCCCAGTTTTTGTGCTATTATGATGGCAACAGCGCGTCGTAGGTGTACGGCCGCAAAAAAACACCATAGGAGGAGTTTCTCTATGAAGTCCAGACAATGGCTTGCGTCGCTCCTGTGCCTGTTGCTGGTCATGGCTTTTGCCGTGCCCACCCTGGCAGATTCCGCCGACATCGTGAACATGGACGCAGAACTGCCTATCGTCAAGGAACCCCTGACCCTCAAGATGTGGGGGCAGCAGGGTTCCATTCAGAAAGACTGGAAGGAAATGGACCTTTGGATCAAATACCAGGAAATCAGCGGCATTACCCTGGACATCACCACCGTACCCACCCAGGGCTATGAAGAAGCCAAGAACCTGATGTTCGCCAGTGGCGATTCCTACGACATGCTCATGCGCTGCTGGCTGAGCCCGGCGGAAATCGTGCGCTATGGCTCCATGGGCGTGCTTATGCCCCTGGAGGATCTGATCCCCACCTATGCCCCCAACTTCCAAAAGCTCATGGACAAGTACCCCAGCATCGCCCCGCGCATCACCGCGCCGGACGGTCACATCTATGCGCTGCCCGCCATCATCGAGATGGACGGCGCCCGCACCGAAAAGTTCTGGATCAACACCACTTGGCTGGAACAGGCGGGCAAGGAGATCCCCACCACCTTTGACGAGCTGGAAGAAGTGCTCCGCGCCTTTAAGGGCGTAGACTTCAACGGCAATGGCGAAGCCGACGAGATCCCCTTCGGCGGCGCGGACACCATGTCCGTGATCAACAACCTGGTGGGTTGCTGGGGTCTGCCCCGCCAGTTCGACCAGAACCTGCTCATCAAGGATGGCAAGGTGGAAGAATGGCTCACCAGCGAGACATTCCATGACGTGCTGCGCTGGACCAACAAGATGTACAGCGAAGGCCTAATGGATTCCGAAATGTTCACCCAGGAATACGCCAAGTTCAACGCCAAGATGAGCGGCCAGGTGATGGGCTTCTTCTTTAACATGGCCGCCGACGCATTTGATCCCACCCACTACAAGGGCATCGCTCCCTTCGCCGGCAAGAGCGACGCCATCACCGTCAAGAGCGCCCCCATTGCCCGGGACATGGGCTGCTTCGCCATCATGGCGGACTGTAAGTATCCGGAAGCCGCCCTGCGGTTCCAGGACTACTTCTATAGCGACGAGGGTTCCTACCTGATGCGCTACGGCATTGAGGGCAAGACCTGGACCCGCGACGCGAACGGCCTGCCCGTGTACGCGGACGGCATCCTGAACCATCCCGATGGCGCGGGCACCGCTTGCGCCCAGTTCACCATCTGGCCCGGCGCCGGTGCGCCCCAGTACATGACCGAGCGCAACTGCGCCGCCGTGGTGAACCCCGCTACCGCCGCCGGCCAGGAAGCCTTGAATCCCTTCATGGACTACAGCGTGTATCCCGCCCTGCTCTTTGATCAGGATACCAGTGATCGTCTGGTCATCCTCAACAAGGACTTAAACGACTACCTGAAGCAGACCTGCGCCAAGTTTGTCAACGGCGACCTGTCCTTGGAAACCGATTGGGCCACCTATGTGGATACCCTCAAGCAGATCGGCATCGAGGAGTTCGTGTCCATCTACCAGACCGCTTATGATAATCTGAACAAGTAAGCAGGCAATCTCTTCTCTTGTCACGGGTTGCACCCCGCGCATGCCTAGGGTGTGCGCGGGGTTATTTTACTCAAAGGTGTGATGCCCATGGTAGCACCGCATCGCAGTGCACCGGCACGTCCCCCGGCTCTGGCCCGGGCAGGGCGCATCGTTCTGCGCAAGTGGCAGCTCCTGCTCATGTTCGCCATCCCACTTGCCTGGTACCTGATCTTTTGCTACGGGCCCATGTACGGCCTACAAATCGCCTTTCGGGACTTTAATCCCCGGTTGGGGTATATGGGCAGCAAGTGGGTCGGCTGGAAGCATTTCAACCGCTTCTTCTCCTCTTACTCTGCCTGGGGAGCCATCGGCAATACCCTTACCATCAATCTGGGTTGCTTAGCCATCGGCTTTCCCATGCCCATCATCCTAGCCATCCTGATCAACGAGATGCGCAGCAACCGGGCCAAAAAGCTGGTGCAGAACATCACCTACGTCCCCTACTTTTTGTCGGTGGTGGTGGTGGTGGGCATGCTCAAGCTGTTCACCGACCCGCAGCACGGCGCCATCAACTTGCTCATCAAAGCCGTCGGGGGCACTCCGCAGCCTTTTATGGAGAGCGTTGCGTGGGCGCAGCCCATGTACGTGCTTTCCAACGTGTGGCAGAACATGGGTTGGAACGCCATCATCTACATTGCCGCCTTGGCGGGCATCGATCCCTCTTTGTACGAGGCCGCCACGATCGACGGGGCGTCGCGCCTGCGCAAAATCTGGCACGTGTCCTTGCCGGGTATCTCCGCCACCCTCATCACCCTGTTCATCCTGCGCATCGGGCAATTGCTTTCCATCGGTTTTGAAAAAGCGTTGCTGATGCAAAACGATCTGAACATGTCCGCCATGGAGATCATCTCCACCATCGTGTACAAAGTGGGGATTCAGCAGGGCGATTACAGTTACGCATCCGCCGTGGGGCTGATGAACTCTATCGCCAGCCTGCTCCTTATCATCATTGCCAATACCAGCATCAAATTCGCCGGCAGAGACGGCTTGTGGTGAGGTGCGAACATGGATAGAAGTATGAATCGTATCAAACCCCGCCGCCAGCAGTCCAGCCGTGAGGACCGGATCTTTAGCATCTGCATCGGCATCCTGGCCGTATGCATCGTGCTGATCGTGGCCTATCCGCTATACTTTGTGGTCATCGCTTCCATCAGCAAGCCCGATGACGTGGTGCTGGGCCGGGTACTCCTTTTGCCCAAGAACATCACCTTTACTTCCTATGAGCTGGTGATCCGAGAACCCCGCATCTGGACCGGGTACCGCAACACCCTGTTCTATGCCACGGCGGGCACATTCATCAACCTGGTGCTCACCACCCTGGCCGCCTATCCCCTGTCCCGCAAAGACATGCCCTGCCGTACCTTTTTCACCTTCCTGGCCGCCTTTACCATGATGTTCAGCGGCGGCATCGCGCCTACGTATCTGTTGGTCAAGGGGCTGGGCATGACCAATACCGTCTGGGCTATGATGGTTCCTAACGCCATCATTACCTACAACATGCTGGTGATGAAAAACTATTTCCAAGCGAACATCCCGCTGGAACTGCAGGAGGCAGCAGAGATCGACGGTTGCAGCGACTTCCGGTTGCTGATGAGCATCGTGTTGCCCTTGTCCACCGCCATCATCGCGGTCATTGTGCTGTTCTATGCCGTGGATCACTGGAATGCCTTCTTCAACGCCATCATCTATCTGCGCAACCGGGAGCTGTTCCCCTTGCAGCTGTTTCTGCGGGAGATTTTGCTCCAGAACCAGGAGTTGGCCACCGGGGAGGGCGGCGTTGGGCTGTATGAGCGCATGATGCAGGTGGAGACCATGAAGTACGCCATCATCATCGTCTCCAGCGTACCGGTGCTGCTGCTGTATCCCTTCGTGCAAAAGTACTTTGTCAAGGGCATCATGGTAGGTGCCATCAAG
>JAVBUS010000137.1:0-4294 GCA_031555125.1 Eubacteriales bacterium
TTATCATGTCCGCCAAAGATGACCTGAAGCTCCTGCTGGAAACCGGAACCTTCACTGGCAAACCGTATTTTGTATACTACACTGGCCATCAATGTGGTCTTGATGATCGTCAAATTTTTGGCCGGATGGCTGGGGCGCAGCAGCGCTATGGTATCCGACGCCGTACACACTCTGTCGGATGTGGGAACCACGGTGATGGTGCTGGTGGGCATACGCTTTAGCAGCAAAGAAAGCGACGCGGAGCACCCCTATGGCCACCAGCGCCTGGAGGCGCTGACCGGCCTTGGATTGGCGGCATTGCTGGCCCTGACCGCCCTGGGCATCGGCGCCCAAGGCATTCGGGCCATCCGAACCCCCGGGATCCCGGTCACCCCGGGCTTGGCCCCCCTGCTGGCCGCCTTGGCATCCATCGTCGTGCAGGAAGCCCTGTTTCACTACGCACGTCATGGTGCCCGTCAGCTCAAGTCCACCGCCATGATGGCCGACGCCTGGCATCACCGCAGCGATGCCCTCAGTTCCGTGGGGAGCCTGATCGGCATCGCCGGGGCCCGAATGGGCCTGCCCCTAATGGATCCCTTGGCCTCCTTGGGCATTTGCGTGGCCATATTGTGGGCCGCGTACTATATCGTCGTCAGTGCCGCCCGGCAACTGTTGGATACAGCCGCCCCCGCCGAGATCCTGCGGCGCATCGAGACGCTCATCGTCCAGACCCCGGGGGTGATGCACATCGATAGCCTACGCACCCGCCAGCACGGCAGCCGCCTGTATATTGACGCGGAGATTGCCGTTAACCACACCAGTACCTTCGAGGAAGCTCACCGTATCGCGGAGGCCGTTCACCGCGCCCTGGAAGAACAGGTGGAGGACGTGCTACACTGCACGGTGCACGCAAATCCTCACCATGGTGACGGAACCCCCATCGATGAATGATTTACATTTTGACCCAGGCCGTGTACAATACAGGTAGGGTAACATCGCACAAAGGAGAGTCGCTGGTCACGCGAGAGATTTTCGCGTTGATCGAGGAGCCTGCAGGAAGCCGTGGCAGCGCCATGGCGACCGGAAGCGCGACATAGAGCAGCACGAAAAGATCCCTGTGGACAACTGCCCGATTTGCGCGGCGTTGCCTGAATCTACGCAAGAAAGGGAGAGACCGCCTTGGCCACATCCCCCAGCCCAGCACAGGGCGACAAGCGATTCACCCGGGAGGAACGCAGCTGGATCCTGTATGACTGCGCCAACTCTGCCTATGTCACCATTGTGTGCGCGACGCTGCTGCCTATCTTTTTTAACAGCATCGCCACAGCCAACGGCCTTACCGATGCCCAAGTCACCAGCAACTGGGGCTACGCCACCTCCCTGGGCATGTTGATCTGCGCCATCCTGGCGCCCATCCTAGGTGCCTTTGGTGACATCGACGGATACAAAAAGAAGCTTTTCACCGCCTCGGTGATACTGGGGGTTGTGTTTACCGTGATGCTGGCCACCACCAGCAACTGGTTGGCGCTGCTGGCTTTTTATGTGCTGTCCAACATTGGTCTGCACGTCTCATGCCTGATGTACGATAGCTTTTTGCCCGATGTCACCGACAATCAACGCATCGACCGGGTATCCGCCTATGGCTATGCGGTGGGATACATCACCGGCTCCACCATCCCCCTGGTGGTGGCGGTGCTGCTGTATCAGTTCGGCGAAAAGATCGGCGTGTCCCAGGATGCCGCCATGCGCATCTCCTTTGTGATGACGGCGGTCTGGTGGGCCGTCTTTACCGTGCCCATGCTGCGGGATGTCAAACAAAAGCACGGCCTCCCCCGGGAACGCGGCCTGCTGCGTCAGTCTCTGGGCAACATGGTGCGCACCTTCCACAAGATCCGGCAAGACAAGGGCTTGCTGTGGTACATACTGGCCTATTTCTTCTATATCGACGGCGTAGGTACCATCATCCACATGGCAGTCCGGTTCGGCGAATCCAAAGGACTGCCCTCTGTGGCGTTGCTGCTGATCCTGATGGCGGTGCAACTGGTGGCCTTCCCCTGCGCCATCCTGTACAGCAAACTGGCCAAACGCTATGGCGCCCGCACCATGATCTTTGTGGGCATCATCACCTACCTCGTGGTGTGCGTGGTGGCAGGCTTTTTATCCACGCTGGTGCACTTCGTGCTGCTGGGCATCCTGGTGGGTACCGCCCAGGGCGGTATACAGGCCCTGAGCCGCAGCTATTTCGGCAAGCTGGTACCCAAGGAAAACGCGTCGGAATACTTTGGCTTCTTTGAGGTATTGGGGAAGTTCTCCGCCGTGATGGGGCCAGCGCTGTTTGGCCTGTTCGCCGATTGGACCGGTGTGACGCAACTGGGCATCCTGCCCATCGCCGCCCTGTTCCTGATCGGTGGCGGCCTGTTCTACTTCAAGGTGCCCAAGGGGCAAGAAGAATCGCCCCTTCAACATACTACACACTAGAGAGGAAGAAAAGACATGCTGACCAATCTCATCGCTTACCTAACGGCCGCCCTTCTGGTCTTTGCGCCCATCATGGCTGTCACAACCGAACTAAACAACCAGCCGATACCCTATGCCGGCCCAAGCAGCAACCCAGAGATCTCCCCCGATCTGCTCCCTGTGGTGAGCTACACCACCTTGGCGGAACCCGGCAACGACGTCGGCTTCGTAGTCGCCGTCATCCGTAACGATGCCGGCGTACCGGTATCGCTGCTGTCCAACAGCGTCACGCTGACGGACAAGGACGGTAAAACCCACGAGGAGAGCTACAACACCGTATGCCCCAATGTCTTGATGCCGGGATCATACGGCTACATGCTCTGCGACGTCTATGGCGCGGGCATCAAACTGGAGGACGCCGAGGCCACCTTCAAGCTAGAGCCCTGGGCCAATCACATCCAGGACAAGGAGGCGAAACTCTACGCCACCGCCGACGAGTATCAGGATAGCGGTCGCTATGAGTACATGAAGGAATATGTGCTGCCCATACGGATCGCCAACGACACCTCTAACGCCGTAACCCGCGTCTCGGCTTACGCAGCGATGTTCGATGCCGAGGATAAGCTGATGTTTGTGGCGAATGCGAATACCTACAACGTAATGCTGGCCCCCGGCGAAGATGTCACCTTGCTGGCCGAGATCCCCGATTGGATTGCCGCGCAATGGGAACTCGCCGGCATCAAACCCACCCGCATGGATGTCATTGGCTCAGGTGAGATCACGTCCAATCTAAAATAATCCGCGTATCGTCCGGGGCCGCCTCGCCGATGTTCTCGGCCAGGCGGCCCCGGTTTCATTTATTCAACCTGTAGCGTGTACAAGGGATACCGCAAATCCGCTCCCCCACCCATCATGGCCAGCGCCATGCCCGGCCGCCCGGTGGCGGAATCCAACAGCGCCACGCATAAGGTGTAGGTGCCCGGGGCCAGATCCACGGGAAGCGTTAGGTTCTCGGTCACGGTGTGATCCCCCGGCAGCCATTGGCGCACATCGGCAACGCATCGCTGCGCATACGCTACCCGGCCCTGACCGTCCACCAGGGATAGTTCCAAGGGCCACGGGTAGTAAAAGGGCGACACCCCCCGATTGCGCCAGCCCATGGTCAGGGGCAGGGAAGCACCGGGAGCGGCGGTTTCCACCCGGGTGATGTGGGCCAGCACAAAACGCCAGCCCATCTGCTGTTCCATGGCAGCGATGGCCGCGGCGTACCGCTGGACATCGGGTTCCTCATTCAGGTCCGGCGGCGCGCAGGGGCCGATCAGCGATGCGTGCCCCCGGCGGATCTGTGCCAGGGTATCCATGATGGCATCCCCCCCGATATAGCGCCGCACATCCCCCGCCGCAAACTCGCCGCCGGAGTAATTGGTCTGCCAGAACAGCGGCATGGCTGATGCAGCGATCTGTCGGTCCGTCGCGTGGGGCATGTCGTCACAGCCCGACCGGACGTACCGCATGAAGTCCTGGAAGGCCGTCTCGTCGCCGAACTGATCGTTGTACAGCCCCCAACCCTGGGCATTGGCGTAGGGATAAGGTTTCCGTGCCGCCACCAGCACCCGACGAAAGGACTGTGTGTACGCGTCCATAAAGGCCGCCACCCGCTCCGGCCCGGGGAAGGCTCCGGTACCTTCGGGCCAGCAATGTAGCTCCGCCCAGTGACCCAGGCTACCGAACTGCACATAGGCAGTGACGGCGGGATCATCGAATCGGGAAGCCAGCGCCGCGATGGCCCGTGCATGATAGAGCAGCAGCAGCGGGCTCTCGTAGTTGGGGGAGAAGCCACCGCCGCCCAGATCCTTGG
>JAVBUS010000028.1:0-2932 GCA_031555125.1 Eubacteriales bacterium
GTTACATCCAGATCCGGTACCAGGCCGCGATCATCAATGACCATGCCCAGCATCAGGTTGGTGCCCCGGCCCACGGTCTGTTCGTAGCGGGTGAGCAGATGCTCGGTGGAGAACACCGTGTGATCCTCCCCGGCTTTCCAGAACCAGCCGCCGCCAAATGCCTCAAAGCTGCGGAGCGTCATGTCGGCCTCCACAGGGGCCCATACCTCGCCGTCGGTCCGGCCCGCACCTTCCAGGGGACACTGTCCCTGGCCGCTGGCCGAAGGTTCTTGCATGTCGGTGCGCGCCCAACAGGGATCCGGCGCCACGCCCTCCTCGTTGGCACCCCAGCGGATCAGCGAAGGGAATCCTTTGGGCCCCTGGAAGCAGACGGCATCGGGTTGCAGCCGCATCAGGCGTTCGGTGAGCTGCGGGCCGCCCATTTCTGCGGGCAGCACGCCGCCGTCGAACCAGATCTCAAACAGTGGGCCGTAGTTGCCCCAGATTTCCTCCACCATTTGCTCCACGGCGCGGTTGTAGCGCAGTTGCTTATCGGCATCGCCATTGCGCACGGTGCCGGGGTTGTCCACGTCCCAGTAGGCATTACAGGATGTGGAGCAGTACAGGCCGGGCCGCACGCCGTACTTGTGACAGGACTTGATAAAGTCCGCCACGATATCTCCTTGGCCGTCGCGCCAGGGGGATTGGGCGACACTATAGGGATAAGCCTTGCTGGGCCAGAGCATAAAGCCGATGCAGTGCTTGCATACCAGGACCGCATAGGTGGCGCCTGCCGCGACGGCGGCCTGGATCCACTGATCCGTATCCAGTTGATCCGGTTGGAATATGGCAGCCGGGGGTGTGTAGCCCCAACGCTCCCGGAAGGCATAGTCCGGCTCGTATACGCCGATGTCAAAATGAATCAAAACGCCCAGTTCCGCTTCGTGCCAGGCCAGGTGCATGGTGGTGGGTTTGGTTTGCATGATCGATGTCCTTTCTGTGATGGGGCAAAATCGGCCCCTATAATGCGCTGCGTTCATTCTACGTTGCGTACATGCTTGCGTCAAGGCACAAAGGGGTGAGGATCCCATACTTTTTTTGCACGAATGTGACGATCTTGACAAATCCCCTTGTTTATGGTACACCATTAACACATTTTCGCGCTAATAATAGATGGGGTGGCCTTTTGATGAGCGAGCTGTCCGCAACACAGTCTTTTATGCTATGCGCATTGACACAGCAAGGGAAGTGGCCGTCCACTGGCGGGATCAAGCGCTCTGCTTGCCTGGTGGCGGGCGGACTATTGGAATTATTGCTGGACGGCACACTGATGCTGGACGACAAGAAGCAGCTTTACGTGCAGCGGCGGCCGGCAAAGGACAAGAGCTACCTGACGCCGCTGATGGAGTATGTGGAACAGGCCAAACCACAACCGATCAACGTGCTGGTGGAGCGGATTGCCTCCGCCCGCACGGCGGAGTTCGGGCCGTTGTTGCGCAGCGTTGGGTTTTCCCTTAGCGCCCATTCCGCCGTCAGCGTGCGTGAGAACCCTAAAAAGCCGCTAGAGATGCCATTGTTTATCCCGCAGCGGGCAGTGCTGGATACCGTGGTGGCATGGATTCGCGATGCGTCATGGTGCAGGTGCGTCATCACCGACGATGTGCAGGTGCTGATGGTGTTGCTGCACAAGAGCGGTATCCTGTTCAACTATTTTTCCAAATATGAGTCCGAGGAATGCAAGAAGCGTCTGCTGGACGTGGTAAACAAGAACCCGAATGTGCGCTTGATCCTATCCTACCTCGAGGCCATGGGCGCGTTTTTCTATTTCGACTTGGACGAACGTCCTATAGATCAAACAAACTGATTTGTCGGTTGGCATAGCGTCCTTGATAGGCGGCAATGATGTCCGGCATTCGGTAGTACAGCCCCCGCGCCTCGCAGGCTTCCGCCAGGATCGTCATCAGCGCCTCAGCGTTGGGGGCGCTGCACTGGTAGGCGTTGCCATAGGATCGCGCATATTGCGCCTTGACGCCCGGGGCGATGGCGTCCAACTGGGCAAAGAAATACTCCCGCTGGCCGGTGCGTACCGTCACCCCGGCGCTGCCATAGATATGGATGGCACCGCAGTCCGCCGCTCTATGGACGATGCGCCGCAGATTATCTGGGGTATCTGTCAAAAAGGGCAGCACCGGCATCAGCAGCACGCCGCTAGGGATGCCTGCCGCGGACAGCTTTTCCAGCGCGTCAAACCGGGCGCTGGAGGGCGGTGCGTGGGGCTCGATACGGGCCGCCAGGTCATCGGCGGCGGCGGTGATGGTGATGTTGATGAGCACCGGGGCATGGGCCTGCACCCGTTGAAGCAGATCGATGTCCCGGAGAACCAGGGTACCCTTGGTGGCGGCCACGAATCCAAAGCCATGCTGGGCCAGCAACGCCAGCGCTTGCCGGGTCAGCGTCAGGTCCCGTTCCAGGGGGTTGTAAGGGTCGCTCATGGAGCCGCTATGAACCACCCCCGGGCGCAGCCGCCCTTTCAACTCGCCGCGCAGCAAGGCGATTGCCTCTTCCTTGGGCTTGATTCGGTCAAAGTCCGCATTATGGTAGCAAGCGCTGCGGCTGTCGCAATAAATGCACCCGTGGGAGCAGCCGCGATACAAGTTCATGTTGTAGTCCACGCCGAACCAGTCTGGGTATTGGACCCGGGCTAGAATGGACTTGGCCGGGATGGTTTCCATGGCGGAGATTCCTTTCTGCGCGCAGAGAATCGCGGAATAAAAAAGCGGTGACGACTAAGCCGTCAACCGCCAGACTGAAGACAAAGTAGGTTTTCCGATTTGGGGATGAATGAAGGGGCCTCGGTCCCTTCAAATTGAGATCGTATCGACCGGCTTTGCCGGTCGGGCGGGGAGTTTTCCGTTAGGAAAACATACCTACCATCACGAGCAAAGCGAGTCAC
>JAVBUS010000054.1:0-6194 GCA_031555125.1 Eubacteriales bacterium
GTACACCGCGTCGGCCAGGGCGGCATCCAGGCGAGCAAAAGCCTTGGCCTGCCGGGTAAAGGAGAATCCCTGGATGTGCACCTTTCGCCTCAGCACAAAGCACAGGGTCTGGAGGCCCTGGATGCGCCGGGGCAAGGTAAAGGTCTGGGGAATGTATGTATTCCATCGGGAGCCCATGGCGTACTCCAGGGTGCACACCTGTCGGCTGCCCGCTTCCTGGGGCATGCCTTCCCAGATCTCGATAGGAAAGGGCGTGGGCTCCAGAGAGAACAGGGGGAGGGTGATGATATCCGAGCCAAAGGGGCCGAAATCCACCCGGTCAAAGGCCACATGGCTTTCCGCATCCCGCAGGGTGGCCACGCCCCGGTCGTTGCCGTTGGTCATAGGCAGATTGCTGCGGCTGTACAGGCCTCCGCTGACAAACCCATAGGGATCCAGATTGGCTTGACCCAATCCGCTGGCGGTCAGACTCAAGGTGGAGATGAGCCGCACATGGTCCGCACCGTTCTTGGCCATGCACCGCACCACGATATCCCCATCCCCGTGGGCGGTGACCATCGCCCGGTCCCCTTCGGCTTCTATGGTGGCCAGGATCGATGGGATCCCCGCGTGGTCGGTGACGCGCCAAACGATCTCGGGATACGAAGTGTTCGCCGGATGGAGGGCGGCGCGGATGCTGACGCTTGGCCTTTGCGCATCCAACTGCAGATTGTGATCCTGGGCGGTCAGGGTAATGGCCCGCAGGGGGATCTCCTCCCGCGGTACCCCCGCCTCCGGGTGATTGCGGATCAGGTGCCGGTTGCTACCCTGTGGAACCGCCGCCGGTCGGCTTGACAAGGACAGAGATGCCGCTGCCAGGCCGGGGCTTTGCGCCACCACCTCCAGGCTACCGGGCGCTTGGGTGGTGGCGATGATGGCCAGCAGCTTGCCGGAAAACATGCGGCGGCTTGTTCCGGTGTACGCGTCATAATCGGTGCTGTCCCCGTTGTCCAGCCCCACCAGGCGGCCAGGGCCCCGTACCGTCACTTCCACGCGGCTGGTCGCGTTTTCCACCGGGTTGCCTTGGGCATCCCGGGCGGTGATCTCCGCAAATGCCAGGTCGGAGCCATCAGCGCACAGGGTCTCCCGATCCACCGCCAGGTGCAGCGCCACGGCATCGCCAAAGGATCGCCGCAGGTCCTCCGCCACCGCATTGCCCAACGCATCGTAGGCCACGGCCTTGAGCTCGCCGGGGACAAAGGGCACCCGCCACTCCCCCAATAGCCGCTTGCCGTGGACGTGGTCTATGTCCGCCGTCCCCAGGGAAACACCATTCAGAAATAGCGCCACCCTGGCCATGTTGGAGGCGACCCGCACATCGATGACCTGGCCCGGGGAAAAGTCCCAATGCGGGAACAAGTGCACCACGGGACGCTTTGCCGGGTTCACCCAGGCAGACTGAAAGATGTAGTAGGAATCCTTGGGGAAGCCCGCCGTGTCGATCTGCCCCAGGTACGAATTCTTGGTAAAGTAGGGTGTGGGCTCCCCCAGATAGTCGAAGCCCGTCCAAATGAACTGTCCGCAGCAAAAGGGTGCGTCTCGATGGTCGACGATGCAAGCCTCGGTGCTCCGTGCGCCCCAACTGGTGGCACTGTTGCCCAGGGCCGAGCATTGCAGGTCATCGTCGGCCAGCACGGATTGCGCCAGCGGAAAGTGATAAATACCCCGGCTTTGCACCGTGGAACATGTCTCGCTGCCATAGATCACCCAGTCCGGATGTGCATCGTGATGCTGCCCATACAGTCGCTCCGCATAGTTGTATCCGGCGAACTTGACGATATCGGCACAAGCCTGGGCGTTCTCCCAGGGCATGTAGTTGGATCCGATGGTCACCGGGGCATTGTGTCGCGGATCGTGGCTGTGTACCCAGCCCATGAGCCTGCGGGCGATGTCCTGCCCCTTTTCGTCCGCATGGGTGTCATAGATCTCGTTGCCGATGCTCCACAGAATCACGCAGGGATGGTTGCGATCCCGGCGAACCCAGCTGGCCACGTCCCGCTCCGCCCACTCCACGAAAAACCGAGCGTAGTCATACCGATTCTTGGATCGCTCCCACATATCGAATGCCTCCGAGCAGACCAGGAAGCCCATCTCGTCGCACAGATCCATCAACTCCGGCGCGGGCATGTTGTGGGCGGTGCGGATGGCGTTTACACCCATGTCCTTGAGGATGCGCAGCCTACGGGCCATAGCGGGCACGGAAAACGCCGCCCCCAAGGCACCCAAGTCGTGGTGCTCGCACACGCCCTGGAACCGCAAAGGCCGCCCGTTAAGCCGGAACCCGGTCTGCGGATCAAAGGATGCCCGGCGGAAGCCGAACCGTTGGGTGCGGGCATCGCTTTGGACACCGCCCACGATCAGAACGGTCTCCAGGGTGTACAGGGTGGGTTGCTCCACGTCCCATAGGGCGGGGCTCTCCACCCTCAATATCTGCGATAGGCTCCCCTCCGCTGTGACCACCTCGCGCCCGACGGCGTCCAGCACCCTGTGACGGATGGTCGCCGGGCCGCCGGTGATGTCGACCTCGGCGTCGATATGCAGGCGCCAGGCGTCTCCCTCCGGCTCGGTGGAAAGGTAGATTCCATCGGCCCGCAGGCAGTCCACGCCGGTGAGCCGCAGGTGCACGTTTCGATAGATGCCCGCACCGGAGTACCAGCGGGAGCAGGGCGACGTGAAGGCAACCCGCACGATCAACTCGTTATGGGCGGCCAGGTGCTCCGTGATTTCAAAGTCAAAGGTGGAGTAACCGTACCTCCACTGGAAGACCGGGCGGCCATTGAGGTACACGTTGGTATCCATGTACACCCCGTCGAAACGCAAAAAGGCACGTCGGGCCTCGCTGCCCTGCCGGGGATCCTCAAAGGTTTTGCGATAAAAGCCGGTACCGCTGCGGTACAGGTTGCGGGCATCGCCGATCAGCCAATCGTGGGGGATGGCCACAGGTTGCCAGTCCGCATCGGCGCAGGCATCAAAGGGGGCTTCCGGGTCCAACAAAGCAAAGGTCCAATCGTTGTTGAACAGCATTAATATCACGCTCCTGTGAGGGGGGGTCGGTGCCGACGTGTGGATCTCCTGTCGGTGCGTACCACTTATTCCACGCCCCGCATCTGCTTGAGCGGCAGTACCACGCTGCGCACATGGGCAATGATCTGATCCCGGCGGATGGGCCCAATGAGGTGACTGTCGTTGGAATTGGAGCGGTTGTCCCCCAGCACGAAATATTCACCGTCCTGCAGCGTGTAGGGCGCCGCGTTGTAATTGGGGCGATGGGCGATATACGTCTCCTCGTAGCGCCGGCCGTTGACATAGAGGTATCCATCCTGCACCGCCACAGTGTCGCCGGGCAGGCCAACAACCCGCTTCACAAAGTGCTCGGCGCGGTCCGGGTAACGACAGATCACCACATCAAACCGCTGTGGCTCGCCGATGATGTAGTCGTACTTGGTGGCGAACATGACTTCCTTGTCAGCCAAGGTATCGTCCATGGAATGCCCATAGACGATAAAGGGCGAAAAAACAAAGGTCCGAATGATCAGGGCCAGACCCACCGCCGCAGCCAGGGTCAGTGCCCATTCCAGAATCTCCCGCCCACGGGTTTTTTGGGGTCTTCTTCCTTGCTCCGTTTGCATTGTATTCCTCCTTCGCATTATCGGACCAACGCCGCGCCGGTCAGCGGCAGCAAGGCCACCATCAGGCCAAAGCCTGCGGATACCGACAGCTTGACGAGGAGTCCGCCAGGCTGTAATCGCAGGCTGCCGGCCGCGTTCAACAGGGTTTGCCGCTCCTCCACCTTACGCCAAATGGCCTCCATGTGGTTTCTCACTTTTCCCACTCCTCCCTTGTGCGCCGCAGCAGACTGCGCACGCGATGCAGCGTAATCTTCACCTGGGCCACCGTGACACCCAACTCCCGGGCAATTCCCTTATAGGATTTCCCTTCCAAGGCATAGGCCTTCAGCATCCGACGCCGGGTGGGATCCAGCGCCTCCACCACCCCAAAGAGCGCGTTGCGATACATCCGCGAAACAAACAGGCTCTCCGGGGTGCGGTGGTCCTGGGCCTCTGTGTCCTGCACCATCAGTAGGGACGGGGGCCTGCGGCGACGGAGCAGATCGATGCTTTTGTGCCGCACAATGGCCGTCAGGTATGCCTGAAAGGAAAATGCCGCCTGGTATCGCGCTCGCTGGACATAGATGTCGGCGAAGCAATCCTGCGCCACATCCTCCGCCAGATGGGAATCCCCCAGGATGCCCAAAGCGATGTGCCGTGCCAAGGGCCAGTAGGCCTCCACCAGCCGTTCAAAGGCCTGGCGATCCCCCACGCGCACCCGTTCCATGCACACCCGTACTTCGTTATCGGTCATGCTGCCTGAGCGTCCCCTTTACAGTACTGCACCTATATCATCGCACAAAAACACGAAAAGTTACACCACGAATGCAAAAAGAGGCATTCCCGCAACAACCACGCGAGAATGCCCCTTTGCCGTCACGCCAACCGCGTTTGGCCAGCGCTTACTTTTGCATCGCGTCCCACTTGGCGGCGCGCTCATCGATGATGCCCTGTCCGCCGGAAGCCAGGTAGTCCGCCATGCCCGCATCATACACCGCGTCGAACTGATCCACGGGTGCCACGATGGCTTGGTTGAGGAACGCATCGCGCTTTTCCTTCAATACGGTGCCCAGGCCCTCTTCGGCCTTGATCTCGCCTACGTTGACATGGGCGAACACGCGACCGTCATGCAGGGAAATGTCATACGCCTTGCGGATCAGATCCGCAGGCACGCCCGCGTACCCCTGGGCGATGGACAGCACGGTCTTGTCGAGGTCGCCCATGTCCAGGCCGTTGATGGTGATGGTGTAGTCGATGTTGTTCAGGGAGTTCATGATGGGATCGCCGGTGGCAGCCAGGGTCTTCACCGCGCCGTCGGGCTGCACTTCGTGGGTGACGCCCGCATCACCGATTTGCAGGTAGCTGCGATTCTCGAACTTGCTGATCCAGTCCAGGTACATCAGAGATGCCACCGGCTCATCGTTGGTGCTCGGGAAAAACAGCTTGCGATCGATGGGATTGGACAGAAACTTGACGTACTTGCCTGCGTCGTTGGGGAAGCACTCCACGGGGACAAAGGACGCGTCCGGGCCCACCACGGTTTTCATGGAGTTCTCGATGCCGTTCTCGCCGCCACGGTAGGGCAGATCCCAGTTGTGGATCATGGCGCCCACATAGCCGGCCTTCATCAGGCCTTCCTCGGTGGTGTCACCGGCGCCGTACAGCGGGAAATCCTTCCAGATCAGGCCCTTGTTATACCACTCATTGAGCTTGCGAATGGCTTCTTTGTAACCCGGGAACAGCAGGTGACGATCGTCGAAGCCATAGATGTAGCCTTCACGCTCGGTCATCGCATCGGGCACAAAGGCTGCGGTCAGGTGATCCGCACGCCAGCCCACATCGAAGCTGGTGGAGAAGGGAATCATCTTATCGGCATCGGCGCCCAGCAGGGTCTCCGCGTTGTCTTTAAAGGCAACCAGTACCGCCTCAAACTCTTCCAGGGTCTTCGGTTCGGCCAGGCTCAGCTTATCCAGCCAATCCTTGCGGACAAAGGTACCGATACGGGTCTGGTGGAACAGACGGGCTTCGATGGCCCAGATGGTGCCTTTTTCGGGATCCTGGTTCCAGGTGATGTTGTCCTCGGTCAGCAGACCGTACAGGTTGGGCAGCATGTCCTTGTACTGGGTCAGGTAGGGAGCCATGTCCACCACGCCGCCCATGTTGGCATAGGTCTGCACCGTGGGATAGCTGTAGGTGACGCACACGTCGGGGGCATCGCCGGCAGCCAGCAGATTGTTGATGGCTTCGCCCTCGGTCCAGCGGGGGACGGGCACAAAGGTGACCTCCACGTTGTGGTCACGCAGCATGCCTTCCTTGATGAAGGTGGTGTACATGTTGTCCTCGGGCTTGGTGCCGCCGTCGTTGCCGCGGTCATAGACCTCGACGGTGATCTGGCGGGTGGTGACGAACTTGCCATCCACGATTTCCTCTCCCTCGGCCTGAGCCAAGGAAGCCATCATCGGCAGCAACAACGCCAGCGTCAGGAGCAGGGCCAATAGCTTTTTCATGGGGTATTCCTCCTTGTTGTTGTTGGTAATATCGCTTGGC
>JAVBUS010000230.1:0-3441 GCA_031555125.1 Eubacteriales bacterium
ATCCGCTGGATCTCGGCGTAAATCTATTTGGATTTAGTATCATATAGTTTTGGAGCAGGAAAGCGACGGGTTGGGCACCTGGGGCGACTTTTCCAGCCGGTTGCGTTGAGCGGGTTGTCCGGACATGGTACAATGGAGCCAAATAAACCCCATAAAAGGAGTGTTCGGAATGCGTTTGGTGCTAAAATGGCGTACCCTGTTGTGCGCTCTGCTCTGCGTGTGTCTGCTCATGGGTACGGTATCCGGTTTTGCGGCCCCTGGGGACACGGTGCTGTTTAGCGGGGCGACTGACGCCGCTGCCATGGTGACCACTGCCGCCGCGGTGGGCGATACCCTGTATTTGCTCACCGACAAGCTCATGGCGTACAAGATCGGCGATTCCGAGCCGGTGGCGGTGGCGGACCTGCCCTTTGTGCGCCAACCGGGTTCCTTCCCGGTGCTCATTGCCCATCAGGATGCCCTGTGGGTGCTGGATGCCATGACGGGTACGCTGTACTGCTGGGATGGCGCTGCCTTTGCCCAGACGCTGCAGCTGGACTGGACGGACATGGGCGACATGACCGGGAGCGTGCTGGCCTGGCCGGTTTGGGAAAAGGACGCGCCCCTGTACTTGCTCAGCGCCTCCGCCGGCAGCAACGCCTACCAGTTACTTCGGTTTGATACGGCCACCGGCGCGTGTGGGCGCGTGTCCGTCAACGACCTGATGCAGCTGGCCCCCTATGCGCCGGGCAAACTGCTGGCCTTCATCTGGAAAGTGGTGGATGCCAACAACTTGACCGGCGGCAAGATGGTGGTGTTGGACGCCGAAACCGGGGAGGTGCTCCAGGAGCTGGGCACCATGACGGGCCTGTATGACGGCGGCATCGCCTACGATACCGCCACCGCCACGGCCTATGTCATCAGCGATAGCAAGCTCATGGCCGGCCAGGCCGGCGCCCCCTTGGCGCCGGTAGCGAATACCACCGCTTCCATGCCCTTGGTGGCCTTTGGTTCCTGCCTGCTGCCCGGAGGATACTATGTCCTGGTCGGTCAGACAGGCGTAACCATCAACAATACGGATCCCCAGTACATGCAGGCAGGCGGCCTGCATATCAAGGGCTTTGGCATGGACGATACCCTGCGGCAAAAGTTCGCGCAGACGTATCCGGACATCCCCGTCATCGTCTCGGAGACCATTCAGACCTCCATGTCCCAGATGCTGGAGGACTTTATGCCCGGCACCCAAAACGATTTGCTGATGATGTATACCTCCCAAGGACTGCGCCCTTTGAAGGAAAAGGGCTATTTGGCCGACCTGTCTGACATTCCCGGTGTGGCAGAGGCCGTGTCCCGAATGTACCCCTCCATCCGGGAGGCCATCACCCAGGATGGAAAGATCATCGCCCTGCCCATGGAAATGCTGGTCACTTCCTGGTCTGTCAATGAAAAGTTATTGCAAGAGACCGGCGTAGAGATGCCCACCACCCAGCAAGCGTATTTCGAGTTGCTGGCTCACTGGGAGAACGATTTGGCCGAGACCTATCCTGATTATGCCCTCAGCGGCAGCACCTTGGCCGGCGTGCTGCATATCAGCAACGCGTTGCTGAGCTATGCTCTCACCTATGAAAAGCCCGATGCGCCGCTGCAGATGGACACGCCGGTGTTCCGTGCCGTGCTGGAGGCCATCGAACAGCTGCCCTATGAGCCGGTGGACCTGGAGGCCATCATGAACGGTTCCGCCCAGATGCCCGCGGCGGACACCCGTACCCCCATCATCAACCCCAACGATGCCGACGTGTTCAATCAGTATGGTCCCAAGAACGAGGATGGTACCCCACAGAAGCGCATCATCCCGCCGCTGCCCTTTGTGCCCGGCGAGCCGGTGCAGACCATGGCCATGCTGTCGGTGCTGGTGATGCCGGAAGCCACGCAAAACCGCGCCCAGGCGGAACAGTTTATTGCTTTCGCCTTGCAGGAAATGTCAGCGGAACACAGAATCCTTTTTTATCCGGATGAAAACCAGCCCCTGCGTCCGGCCGATTACGAACAGAATATGGAAACGCTCCGTACCAAGATCCAGGAGCTTACCACCGGCTTGGCCGATGCCAAGGCCGAAGACAAGCGGGCCATGGAGGAAGAGCTGGCCGCCGCCACCGACCAACTGGCGCGCAGCGAGGAAGGGCTGTGGATGATATCTCCCCAAGCCATTGCCGATTATCGCACCGTTGCCGCCAACATGAACCTGATGCTGCATTCCAGCATGGCGGGCCTGGACAACCAGACCGGGGTAGAAGAGCTCAACGACATCTTGCTCAGGTACATCAAGGGTGCCCTCTCCTTGGATGAAGCGCTCCGCGATCTGGACAACCGGCTGAATGCCATGTATTATGAAGGTGAGTAAAACTGGCTGAAGCAATAGAAAGAGGTGCTCTATGCAAAAGGCATACCCGCGCATGCTACGGCGAATGGGGCTGATCGCCCTGTGTTTCTTGCTGCTACTGTCCGCCTTGCCCGCGCACGCAGCCCCGGGTGATGCCGTGCTTTTCGGAAGCACCCCGGGGCAAGAAGAGATGGTCACTGTGGAAGAACAAACCAGCAGCGTGGCCGCCGTTGGGGACACTTTGTACGTCATGACCGACAAAGGGCTGTACCAGTTCAAGGTGGGGGATGAAGCCCCCACCCTGTTGTGGGAAGCGCCGACGATCCAGTACGATGAAACGGTGACCGAAGAAGTCGTCGAGGCGCCCGTGGACGCGACCGTCGCGGAAGCCCCGGGAGCCCCGGATTCCCAAACCGAAACCCCGTCCACGCAGATCCCGGAGGATGACCCGACAGCGGCGTCAACCGCCGACGTCCCTTCCCCATGGAGTATCCTCCTCCTGGGCGGCGAGCGGCTACGGTTGCTGGACAAAAGCACCGGCATCTTGGGCGCCTGGGATGGGAAGGACATCCTGTGGGAAGGCCAGGGTCAGCTGGCTTGGGAGGACATGATCGTCCAGCAACAGGACTGGGAGCAAACGCTGGAGATTCATTACCCCGTGGTGATGGACGGCGCGCTATACGCCCTGGTCGACAAAAGCCCGGATAACTGGGGTGAGTATGTCCTAACACGCTTTGACCTGACTACCGGTGTGCGTACGGTGCTGCAGGCGGAAAATCTGACGATGCTTTGTCCTTATCGCGCCGGTACATTGGCGGCCTTTAGCCGCAACAGGGACGACTGGCAGCTGTCCGTGGTTGAAATCAACGCCCAGACCGGTGAAGTGACCAAGACCCTGTTTACGGGCAGCAAATTCACCGATTACACCGGGCTGGCCTACAGCGCCGAGCAGGACGCCCTGACGCTCTATAGTCAAGGCGCGATCTATCGTCTGGGGGAACAAGGGCTTGGGGAGCCGCTAAGCTACATGATTTCCGACAACGGCGAAAGCCAATTCAGCACAGTGCTGCCCGGGGACTACT
>JAVBUS010000267.1:0-2661 GCA_031555125.1 Eubacteriales bacterium
CAAGGCATCGGTCTGCTCCTCGTCCATGGGGTATTCGTTTTTGACCAGTATGCCCAGTTGTTGCAAGGGTACGCTGAGTTGCTCGGTAATAGCCCCTCCCTGGATGCCCATGCTGCTGTAGAGGGGCCCTTGCACCAGCAGCGCCACGGCCAGCGCGCTCCCGGCCACTATCAGGGCACGGGCCCGCTGTCCGGCACACAGGATCAACAGTCCAATGCCCACCAGTGCCGTTAGCAGCAATGCCCCGTTGCGCAGCAGGGGCAGCAGCAGCAGCGTCACCGCTAGGGATACACAGAACCGGGGCCGCTTTAGACAGTCACCCCGGGTCTCCGCCACCCGGCAGAGCAGCAGGCACAGTACCGTGGCCAGCATGCTAAAGGGAATGTCCTTCCAGATCGTCATTCCGTAGTAGGCATGCAGCGGATGCAGTGCGTAGTAGAGCATCGCCAGCAGCGGGACCCAGGTACCGCGAACCCGGCGACGCAGGAACGCCACCACCCAGGCAAACACCGCCGACTGGGCAATACTCTGCGCCAGGGCATAGGCGAAGAGGGCCTGCTGGGCATGGAGCCCCAGCAGGGACCCGGTGCGCAGGGCCAGGGTCAGGCTAAGGGTATGGAGCAGCGGGTGCGCGTTGGTGTACACGCCGCTGACGGTCTCCGCGTACTGATCCAGGGTATCGTACGTCATAAAGCCGGGATGAAAGGTGACCCAATAGGCGGCACGGCTACACACAATGATCCCCAGCGCCACAAAAAACCAGCGCCGCGGCGATCCCCAGTCCCGGCTCAACAAACGCCGGAGGCCGGGAAAGTACAACCAACAAGCCAGCAGGCAAGCAAGGCCGGCAGCCATGCCGGCGATCCTAAGCGCTGTGACATGCCAGTCTTCCACCGGCCACACGCCTTCCCCGGCCATGAGCACCGGGCCGATGACCAGTGCCACCGCCAGTCCCGCACCCCACAGCATGAGCGGCCACAAGCGCCGACACCAACTCCACCACTGCTTCTTCACGGTTTTCACCATCCGCACATGAAATGGGGCTCGCAGCGCAATCTGCAAGCCCCTCGATTGTAGCAAAAGAACCCATTCGTGTAAAGCTACGGTACCAAATCCAGCAGTGCCCCACCGCCATCGCCGCTATAGAAGCGCTCTGGCACCTGCCCCACGATGATGCTCTCCGCCACCAGCACGCTTTCGGTTACCATCACCACCTTAGCATCCGTGGGGATGATGATCTGTACCGAGCTGGTGACCTTTAGGTATATCTTGTGCCGCGTCTGGTTGATGCCCGATGACTCAAACTCACTGGAGAATCCGGTGGATACCGAGCCCACCGGATATACCTTCACGGGAATCCGGGGCCCCTCTCCGGCAAAGACTTTGCTGCCCAACGCCGAGCCCAGCGGGATGCCGATCCGAGCGATGCCCAACTGTTGCATGCCTGTCTGCACGCTGCTGGTGATGCTGGTGGATAGCTCGTTCATCCGTACCGTGTTGGCCTGCATCATGGTCACCCGACCCTCGCTGTCGAATTTCACCATCATCAGGTCGCTGTAGTCGATGCCACCGCTGAGCACTGCACGAATCGATGTATTGAGCACCCCCACCGCCATGGCGCGGCATTGCGCCTCCGCCATGTTGACCACGATGGGCCGCAGATTGGCATCCGCCCATAGCGTCAGGGCAAGAATGGCCACCAGGATAAGAATGCACCACAACCGCCATCCGCCTTTGCGGCGGATCCTGATCTTTTTTTCCGTCGGTGCAACCACGCGCATCCCTTCTTCGTCTTCTGTTATGAGCACTCTATGCGACAGCTTGCTTTTTTAGCAAAAAAAAGCTGAATGCCGGACAAGATCGTGCGAAGACAGTGCGTTTGTGGTATACTATAGGATAACCACGAGAGGGGTGTGCCCATGAACGAGTATGATGCGCTGGATCTGGATCCCCAGGGCGCAGAGCCTAGGCGGAAACCCAGAACCATTATGAAGCCGCGCACCAGAAAGCCAAACTTTTTGTTGCAGGTACTAGTGACCACCGTCAAGCTCATGACGGTGTTGGTGCTCGTGCTGTCCCTGGCAGGCATCGGCGCGTTGATCGGCATCGCCAAAGCCTATGTGGAGACGGCACCCACACTGAACCTGGCCAAGCTGGACGCCCAGGCAAAAACTTCCTTTATTTACGATGCCAACGGCAACCTGATCACCGACTACAAGGGCACCGAAGACCGCATCATGGTGACCCTGGATCAGATGCCCACCAACCTACAGAACGCGTTCATCGCCGTGGAGGATACCCGGTTCTTCACTCACAACGGCGTGGATGTCAAGCGCATCGTGGGTGCCTTTATCTCCAACTTTTCCTCCTCTGTCCAGCAGGGCGGTTCCACGATTACCCAACAGCTCATCAAACAGACGGTGCTCTCCGATGAGCAATCCTACAAGCGCAAGCTGCAAGAGGCCTACCTTGCCATGCAGCTGGAGGGCAAGTATTCCAAGGAACAGATCCTGGAAGCCTATCTCAATACCATCTTCCTGGGCGGCAACTTCTATGGCGTCAAGGTGGCCGCCAAAGGTTATTTCGGCAAGGAGTTGCACGAGCTCACCGTCCGCGAATGCGCCATGCTGGCAGGCATGACCCGCAGCCCCAACTACTACG
>JAVBUS010000187.1:0-4388 GCA_031555125.1 Eubacteriales bacterium
CCTGTGCAGAAAGCTGCCCCACCTTCCGCGAGATATCCACCGACCACTTCGTCGCCTGTCATCACGTGTAGGCGCCCCCCGTTAGGTTTCTGCTACGCATGACCATATGCCTAAAAACTGCAGTCCGTCTTTGGTTGACAGGGCGGATGTGGCATGCTAGTATGAATACACTGTATCCAAAGAGCCCAAAAAACCAATGTGAGGAGGAGAATCATGAAAAAGGTTATCGCGCTACTATTGGCTCTGCTCATGATGGCCGCCGCTTTCGGCGCACTGGCGGACGGGGAGACCGTCTCGATGTTCTACGGCGGTGGCACCCCGCTGTCCATCGATCCGGCCCTCAACAGCGCCTCCAGCGGCAGCAACACGCTACGCCTGGCGCACACCGGTCTGATCGGTTATCAGTACGTGGACGGAAAGCCCCAGTTGGCGCCGGAGCTGGCTGAGTCCTACGTCATATCCGAAGACGGGCTGACCTACACCTTCATCCTGCGTGAAGGCCTGAAGTGGTCCGACGGCTCCGATTTCAAGGCCAGCGATGTGGTGTTCTCCTGGAACCGTGCTGCTTCTACCACCCTGGGTGCGGACTATGCCTATATGTTTGACGTGGTCGAAGGCTTCGGCACCGACGCGCTCAACGTCATCGCTGACGATGCCACCCGCACCATCACCGTCAAACTAATCGCGCGCACACCCTACTTCATCGAGTTGTGTGCTTTCCCGACCTACTTCCCGGTCAAGGAAGCCGTCGTCGATAACGAGGGCATCTGGGCTACCAAGCCAGAAACCTACATCGGCATGGGCGCGTTCCGGATGACCAAGTACGCCGTGGACAACGTCATCTCCTTTGAAAAGAACCCCAACTACTGGAACGCCGAAGCCGTCAAGCTGGCGGGCGTCAACTGCTACCTGTCCGAGGATAACGTGGCAGTTTTGACCGCGTACGAGAACAACACCGTCTCCTTCATCGACTCCATCGATCCGGCGGAGTTTGATCGTCTGAAGGCCACTTACGGCGGCGAGTTTCAGATCGCGCCGTTCATCGGCACCTGGTATGTGCTGTTCAACGTGCACAAGGACCTCTCCCCCGCCGCTAAGAGCCTGACCGTGCAGGAGCAGTCCAAAGTGCGCTTTGCCATCGGCCAGATGATCAACCGCGAAGACTTGGTCACCTACGTGACCAAGGCGGGTCAAGCCCCGGCCACCGGCTTCTTCCCCAGCGGCCTGAGCGACGGCTTCAACGAGAACGTCCGCGCCAGCGAGGGCTACGGCTCCTGGTACACCCAGACCAGCGAGATCGCGCCGGAAAACGAGAACTACACCGTGGATCAGGTCACCGCGTGTAAGACGCTGATGGACCTGGGCTACCCCTACACCGGCACCATTGAGGGCGGCGATCTGAAGTTTACGGACTTCCCGGCCATCGACTTCGCCTTTAACATCTCCGGTGCCAACAAGGCCATCATCGAGTATGTGCAGGAGACCTGGAACACCTTCGGCATCCCCAGCACCATCAACACAGAAGCGTGGGCCACCCTGCAGAAGAAGTTGAAGGACGGCGACGCCGAAGCCGCACGCATGGGCTGGATCGCCGACTACAACGACTGCATCAACTTCCTGGACATCTTCATTAGCAACTCGGGCAACAACTATCCGCGTCTGGGCAAAGACGTGGGCGCGTACACCAAGGCCAGCGACGTGACCAAGGACGCCGGCATGGGCGCCTACTGGGGCCTGAACGGCGATCAGACCTGGGCCGCTGCGTATGACAGCATCGATCAGCAGATCAAGCTGTGTACGGATCCCGCCGAGCGCGCAAAGCTGTGTGCCGAAGCGGAAAAAGTGTTGATGGCCACCGGCGGTGCCGCCCCGATGTACTTCTATACCCGCCCGGTGATGCTCAAGACCAACATCAAGAACCTAATCATGATGGCCACCGGCGACACCATCTGGACCTACGCCACCGTGGAGTAATCTGTTTCACACGCAAAGGAACTGTCTCACAAACGAGACAGTTCCTTTTTCGATGGCAGAAGACCACCAAGCTTTCGCCCTATTCCCCCTCCGGCAAGCACACCAGCACCACATCGTCCCCGATCTTTTGAATCAGCGACCAGGGGATCACGATGCCGGTTCGCTCACCCTTGAGCATGGTGCCCACGTTAAATGGTCCCGGCACCACGATGGCGTCCACGCAGCCATCCTGTGCGCAAAACTCCAGGTCGATGACTTTGCCCAGCATGCGGCCATCCGGGATATTGATGACATCCTTGGTCTTTAGCTCCGATAGGCTCATGGCACTCCCCTCCGCCGTATTGTATGCGGCGGAAGCGCTCCCCTTGATTCCGTTACATGAACTTACGCATATGCTGCAGGGCGCTTTTCTCTAACCGGGATACCTGCGCTTGAGAGATACCGATCTCGTTGGCCACTTCCATCTGTGTGCGGCCATCAAAAAAGCGAAGCTTCAGGATGTGCTTCTCCCGGTCGTTGAGCCGCCGCATGGCCTCCCGTATAGCAATTTCCTCCAGCCACAGCTCGTCTGCATGCTTGTCGTCCTTAACTTGATCCATAATGTATAGCGCATCGCCGCCGTCGCTGTACACCGGTTCGAATAGGGAGACCGGATCCTGGATGGCCTCCAAGGCGAACACCACGTCCTCGGCAGGCAATTGCATCTCCTTGGCCAACTCCGCCACGGTGGGCTCTCGCCCCAGCTCCGCCGCCAGGCGATCCCGGGCCTGCAGCGCCTTGTAGGCAGTATCCCGCAGGGAGCGGCTGACCCGGATGGCGTTGTTGTCACGCAGGTAGCGACGGATCTCACCGATGATCATGGGTACCGCATAGGTAGAAAACCGTACGTTGTGGGAGGTATCGAAATTGTCCAGCGCCTTCATCAGCCCAATGCAGCCGACCTGAAACAGATCGTCCACGTTTTCTCCCCGATTGTTAAACCGCTGAATGACGCTGAGCACCAGGCGCAGATTCCCACGAATGAATTCCTCTCGGGCCGTTTGATTCCCGCCATGCACCAGGGGAAAAAGTTCTTGCATGCGCTCGTTGGATAATACCGGTAGCGTGGACGTATCCACGCCGCAGATCTCCACCTTGTTGATCGCCATCTCTGTTCCCTCCGTTTAGCCGGATGGAACCATTATTGCCGCCCCGATGGCCTTTTATGCCGTGATCCAGATGCGCCGATCAACCTAATCTTGCCATCTCTTTTTGCAATCGGCCCAGGATTCGCTTCTCTAATCTAGAGATGTAGGACTGGGAAATACCCATGATGTCGGCCACCTCTTTTTGCGTCTTTTCCTGGCCGCCATGCAAGCCAAATCGCAGCTCCATGATGCTTTTCTCCCGATCGGACAGGCGGGTCAGTGCAGAGGCCAATAGCTGCCGCTCCACGCCCTCCTCAATGGACTTGTAGACCATGTCGCCCTCGGTACCCAGAATGTCCGATAGCAGCAGTTCATTGCCGTCCCAGTCGGTGTTTAAGGGCTCGTCTAGAGAGACCTCCATCTTGGTGCGGCTGTTGCGGCGCAAAAACATCAGAATCTCATTCTCAATACACCGCGAGGCATAGGTGGCCAGTTTGATGCGCTTATCGGGATCAAAGGTATTGACGGCCTTGATCAGGCCGATGGTGCCAATGGAGATCAAGTCCTCAATGCCCACACCGGTATTCTCGAACTTGCGGGCAATGTACACCACCAAACGCAGGTTGCGCTCGATGAGCAGGCTGCGCACCGCCGGATCCCGTTCCTTGAGCTTGGCCATCAGACCTTCTTCCTCGTCCCGGGTCAGCGGCGCTGGCAGCGCGTCGCTGCCGCCGATATAGGCCAGGCTTCCCTCGCTCACGCGGGCGATAAGCGCCAATGCACGCATGCGCATGGGTCCGGCGCCTTCCCACCGGTCATAGGCATCGTGCCATTCCGCGCTCCCTTTGGTTCTTCCTCGCTCTCGCGCTTGCGTGTGCATTCGGTTCACGCCTCCTCATGTTTAGAGTAAGCTGGTGGGCACCAAGGCCAGGTTGCCTTCCGCCGGGGCCATTTCCGTCACCGCCACCATGGCGGAAACCGGCTGCCACTTCCGTCCCGCCTGCAGGTGCATGGCCGAGGGATGAAAGCACATCAACGTCTTGCCGCCGCCCATGGTCACCATGTGCACCAGCCGGAACCCCTGTGGCATGGTCTCCAGGGCGGCAGGGTTACAACCCAGGGGCAACAATTCCCCCAGGGCCTTTGCAGGCACCACCACCACCGGCAGACCGGAGATGGGCTCCCACAGCAGATTGCCACTGTCCAGCAGCCCGTCGATCTCCACCTGGGCACCTCCCCGGGCAATGCGCAATCGTGCCTGCTGCTGTGCCGCCGTCCGCTGGGTGC
>JAVBUS010000124.1:0-5075 GCA_031555125.1 Eubacteriales bacterium
GGTAGACGGACGACAGAGCGAGTACTCCAAGGGAATCTCCCTACCGGGTCTGCAGGATCTGTTCATCGCCCACGGTGCCGACTTTGCGTTCAACCTGGACGGCGGCGGCTCCACGACGCTCTACTTTCAGGGCAAAGTCATCAACAGCCTATTCTCCGAGCGCAGGGTATCGGATATCGTCTACTTCATGGATTGATTCACGCGACACAAGAAAAGAGGCATCATCATGGTCACAAAACGGATTCCCTTCCCTCCGGGCCATCGTCGGTGGGGGGCGCGGCTATTGGCATTGGCCCTTTGCCTGACCGGTCTGCCTGTGGCGGCCACGGCTGTGGAGGGTGGTGCGCTATTAAGCACCGAGGATCTGCAGACGTTGGAGCCTGCCTATGACCTCTTTCTGCAGGATCTGGCCGATATGATCATCGCCCGGGGATTGCTGGACGAAGCAGATCGCGAAGACTGGGTGCGCTATCAGTTGGGCGATTATTACCAAAACGGCGGCTTTGGCACAATCTCCGCCATGTTCACACCGGATCTGCTGAACCTGGCCCGGCCGGAAGAGATGCTGTTGCGCCTACAAAAGGAACTTCCCGTAGGCACGCTGCACCTGGATACCATGAGCGCTTACTCGCCATTGGATGCCACCTTACCCGGACTCCTGTTGGAAGCCAGCCTGCTGGATGCGCAAGGATTGCCCGTTGCCTGCCGGTTCCGGTGGCACAGCACCCATGGCGGCTTTGTGGTGTGGGAGGGCGGCGACGGTCAGGTGCAGGAGATCGGCAACACATACATCAACGATGGCCGCCCTTCGTATTGGTCGGATCAGCCCATCGCCGGTGATCCCGGCAATGCCGTGTGGACCATTCAGCTGGAGATACTGGATGCCTTTGACGATACCAAGATCTTGGGCACCGCGGATCTCCTCTTGACGCCCCAGGGCAACGGCTGGACGCTGGATACTAACGCATTACAGTGACCCCGTCAGTAGCAACGAGGCGGCCTTGCAAACGCAGGGCCGCCTCGTTTATCAATCCCATTGATTAGCCTGCGGGAGCAGGGGCAGACGTCGGCGCGGGGGTCTCCTCCGCGAAACCAACGTCCCCGGGCACATCCTCATCCAGTTCCTCCAGCAGTTCCGGCACCTGGGTGGGGATGGGGGTGGGATTGGCCAACAGCCATGCTTCCCGTTCGGCTGCCTCGCGCTCGGCCCGGGCCTTCTCCTCCGCCAACAGACGATCCTTTTCGGCCTGGAGGACCGAAGCCGCGGTCACCGGATCGCGGTCCGTGGGGGTGATGCTCAGGGCACGGATGAAAAAGTCATAGGGAAGATCGCTCTCCAGGATGGCATTGCGGTAGGGGCTGGGGGACACGTGACGGCCAAACCGCACTTCCACATGGGTGAAGGGATCGCTGGCACCCTTGTCACCCTCGGTACCCAACTGGGTTCCGGCGGCAATCTTTTTCCCCAGCTTTACATCCACGTTGCGCACATGGAGATAGAGCACGGTGGTATTGTACAACTCGTTATAAATGGCCACGGTGCCGTCCTTGTCGCCCCCGGCACGGATCACCTCGCCCGCCACCACCGCATAAATGGGGTGCCCTTCCTCGGCGATGTAATCGATGCCCTCATGAATGCCGCTGTAGCCCCACTCCTTGTCGTAGGAGCGGGTCTTTTCGGTATATTGGCCGAACGCGCGGGCAGCTTTGCCCACATCTTCGCCGTACAGGGCGATGCGCACGGTGTCCAGCACATCCAGCAAGACGGGGGCCAGGGCGTAATCGCCCTGATCATCCACCACAAAGAAACGGGCCGGCACGGCAGCGTCAAAGGGCATCATCGCATACTCCCGGCGATCATAGGCGTACACGTTGGGATAGTAGGATACTTCCTTGGTCCGCAGCACACGGTTGCGGTACACGAAATCCACCTTGCCATGCACCGCCGTTGCCAGCGGCGCGCTTTGATCGCCGGCCTGGGTGCCGCCATCGTCCGCCACCGCCACGGGCAACAGGGACGCCGCCAGCATACCGCAAAGCAACGCCTTCCATCCGATGCGACGTTTGTTTGTCATCTCCCGGTCCTCCTTCATGCTCAAGCCTTACTGGTTTTGCGTGGAAAACCAGACAGTGCCCGTCTCGCCAGGGATTTGGTACATGACCAAGGGCTGGCTGCCCTTGTCCACACACAAAAGCACCTGCACGAGGCCGCTGCCTGTGGGAATGTAAATATACACAACGCTCTTTTCGTTGGTACCCAAGTACATAGGATGGGTCGGCTGTCCCTGCTCTGTCACGCCCTGAAAGTCATGGGTGGCGAAAGGCAGGTACACGTTCTTGGGTACGGATATGTCCTCCGCCATCTCCACCGTGAAGCTGAACGTACACAGCACGTACTCCGTATCGTCGGCAATCTCTTCCGCGTCATCCATCAATATGTCGACATCCGCCGCGGCAATGGCTTCTTCACCGCGGATCACCTCTGAGAGGGTCATGGTGACCTTTGCCTTGTACGCGGTATAGTCATCGTTGTATGCCGCCCGTTCAAACTCCGCGCTCTGTCCCCGCCAGCAAGGGTTCAGCCGCGTGGTTTCCCTGCCGTCGACGATCTGGCTGTCTCGTATAGCGGCCCGGGCCTGTATCCGTTGCAGCTGCCGGATCAGCGATGCGCACTCCTCCTGGCCCAAAGATGCCGCGTCGAACCCCACATCGCCCACAGACACCCAGTCCATCGGCGCAGGGGTCGGGAACTCGTGGGCGGGGGGCACCAGGGTGGGCTGCCGGGTGCCCTCCTGCGCATGCAAATCAGCCACCCCCACAGTGAGGGGCAGCATACAGATCGCCAGGAGCGCAAGCAGTACCCGTTTCATGCCATCAGTACCATCCGATCGTGATGCGGTTCCTCCATGACAACTATACATGTAGACATGGATACAATGTATTGTATCGTGTTGGATATAATATGTAAAGCAAAACTTGGCTGATCTGGTATTGATTTGTTCGACATAGCCGCAAGAACCTAGGTTCCAGTCATGGGATGCCGCATAATCGCTCCACGCGGCACGTATAGATTCCCCAAACGGCGGCACAATAGCCACCGAACAATGCGCCGGAATCAAAAGGAGGTCACGGTGATGCGCAGGATTTGGCTCGTCCTCGTGTGGGCAGCATGCGTGTGGGGCTGTTCCGCAATAGGCATCGCGCAGGCGGAGCTGGTCGCATATACGGGGGCGAAGCCCACGATGGCGGCCTATGTGACCATAATGCCCAAGGAGACCGAAACACCCGCCCCAACGCCCACCCCTACCCCGGCGCCCACCGCCACCCCGGTACCCGTCCGGTATGAGGTGCACCTGATTCCCGTGGCGGAAGGGTTGCGCCAGGACCAGGTCTGTCCGCTGGTGATCGACGGTCAGCCCGTGCAGGCTGTGCTCAATGTGCCGGTGCCGCTCCCTGTCGAGCCGGGCAAAAGCCTCGTGCTATCGCTGCCGCAAGGCAGTCCGCTGCGTTTGGCGGCCGAGGATGATACGGCGCATGGGCCGCTGGTGGACGGCGCTTATGTGTTGACCCCCCGGCCAGAGGATTTTTCAGAACCGGCGAAGGACGCGGCCGGGGATCCGGTGGCGGTCTTTGCCTTTACGTTATCCCTCGATGCCGCAACCGCTATGCCCAGTCTGTCGGTACCGGTACGCGGCGGCCTGATCACGCCGGATACCACGCTGGAGCGAGGACTGGTGGTAACCAATACCTCCCTGCGTCCCCAAGAAATCACCGTCACCTATGTGGCGGATCCGCTTCGGTTTGCGGCGGTGTCTGTGGCGCCAGAAGAAGGGGACGCACAGTTGCCGGACGGAACCCTTCGCTGGCTGCGCACGGTGCCCGGGGCCACATGGGACGGGCAAGGCGAGGTCATCCCCGCCCAAGTCACGCTATCCTTTACCCTGCGCACGCTACCCCTGCCCGCGGATGCCGGCCTGGCAGCGGGGTCTGATACCTATGCCTTGGCGTGGAACGGGCGATCACTGGGGGGTACGCTGCGCACCCTGATAGCGCAGCCGCGCCTGACGATGTCCCAGCACCTATCGTCTCAGGAGGCCCTGGTGGGCGACGAAATCCTGCTGGAAACCCGGGTGGAAAACCGGGGCGGCATCGCCGGGGAAGCTGTTTGGATGCAAAGTGTGCCGGAGGGGTTCGTGTATGAGCCCGGGCCGGATGCACCGTCTTTGTCCACCGACGGGGAGGGCAACCTGCTCTGTTCCCTGATGGTGCCACCCGCGCAGGGCGCCGCGCCGGGCGCCGCCACCCACATGCTGCCCTTGCGGGTGACGGCCTCCGCCGGCCGGACGCGCACCGGGGGCCAGCGGATCCTGACGCTCTCTTCTACCCTATTGCCCCAGGCGCAGGCACCGCAGCCGCAACCGCCCCAACCCTTGACCGTACTGTGTCCGGACGTATCGGCCAGAATAGAAGCCGCTCCCCTGGTAACACGCCCCGGCGGCACCTGTGCCCTCACCATCACGCTAGCCAACCACGGCCGGGCCGATGGTCTGGTGGCCCTGGAAGCTGACCTTCCCCCGGGTTTTGTGCTGGTGGAGGATGCGGCGACCCCGGCCATGCTTGCCCCCGTGCAGCAGGGCACGCTACTGACCTGGTCGGTGCCGGTTCCCGCCGCCCAGGAGGGCACCCCCGGCTTGCAAACCCTTTCCTACACCCTGCAAGCCGATGCGTTGCCCGCCGCCGTGCGACAGCACTCCACCCCCATGGGCCTGCGCTTCGCCGTTGCAGACGAGCCGCTGCAACCCGCGGCACCCGTGGTGGTCCAGGTCGCCCGAGCCTCCTTATTGGACCAAATCGGCGGCGATCTGTGGATCCTGCTGCCCATTATCGCGCTGCTGGCCGCGGTGATCGTGATCTTTCTGATCGTACTGCGGCGGAAGTGATGCTAGTCCTCGCTTGGTTTTGCGCAATAGATCCCGAAGGATTTTGTCGCCTGGTTAGGAGCCCGAAGGAGGCGTAGCCGGCAGCTACGCTGACCGAGCCGCGACAACGCCACGCGACAATAGGTCCGTGAGATA
>JAVBUS010000103.1:0-2776 GCA_031555125.1 Eubacteriales bacterium
TCGTCGATCCAAGCCGCCTCCCAGGGATACATGGCGCCTTCGTAGCCGTTCTCCTTGGCCTTGGCCCGGGCACCAAACAACCCGCGATACCGGTATTCCAGCAGCGTCCGCGCCACGGTGGGCTGGGTCAGCGTAAAGTAGGGCAAAATGAAGATCTCCGTATCCCAGAAGGAGTGGCCCTTGTAGCCTTCGCCCGTCAAGCCTTTTGCAGCGATGCCCACCCGGTTGTCGTCCTTTTTGACCAAGATATTGAGATGATACAGCGCAAATCGGATGGCAAGCTGATCATACGACCGCTGACTGTCCACCCGAATATCTGCCTCTTGCCACAGCGTCGCCCACTTTTGCGCACTGCGGGCAAAGAGCGCATCGTACCCGGTGGGCAGAGCCTGGGCCAACAGGGCCTTTCCCGCCTCCTTCAACAGGGGCGTCACCTCGCCAGGCACCTCGTCATATGCCATGTCCCGGCTGGTATGCACGCAGGACAGCTTTTCCACCGTCAGGGTCTGCCCTGCCTCCAGGGTCAGGGTCGCCCGCATGGCCATAGAGCGGCGGTCGATGATGGGCAGCAGGGTCGGCTGGGTTTCCTGACCGTCCAGCAGGAACCGGTGGCCTGTATGCACGCAGCAATGCACCTGAGACTGCGTCGTCGTGGAACACATCTGCAAGATGGTGTTATCAAAAATGCGCTTGTCGCCCTCGTGAAAGTGTTGGGCGCCGGTGTTGGTCACGCGGCCATCGATGCCGCTGTCGATCCGCAGGTTCACCCCGCTATCCAGCGCCGTGATCCGCACCCGGGCACCGATCAAATGCTCGTTGTCCAGGGACACGAACCGCGAAAACACCAGGGATAGCCGCTTTCCCGCCGGACTCTCCCAGGTCAAGGAGCGGTTCAGCTCCCCAGTGCGTAGGTTTAACGTGCGCATGTAACCGGTAACCGTTCCCTGCTCCATGGTGAAACGTCGGCCATCCACCCACAGGGCCAAATGGGTCACATCCGGCAGGTTGGGTAATTCCGTCACATCCCCAACTCCTGCCAGGTTAAAGGTACCGGTTACCAGCAGGTCCCGGGTCTGACCCACATAGGACTCTTCTAGGGCTGCACGCAGCCCCAGGTAGCCGTTCCCTTGGCAGAAGATGGATTCACACTTGCCCAAATAGCGCGCATCAAACACGCGCTCGGCAATCAGCCAGCCCGCCTCGGTGCCCGTTCCCAAATCATACTGCATATTGTTCATGGTTTCTCCCTCACACAATCCGTATGCCGCTTATTCCCATTGCACCTGCGCGCCCTGGGGCAAATCCAATATCAACGGGGCCGTGCACGTACTGGATACCCGATAGTGGGGCACACCGTCCCGCAGCGCATAGGTCACGCTGATCTCGCCATCCAGCACCCGTACCCGTCGGATCGCGCAGTGCGTCCAGTCGCTGGGCAAGCGTGGCGCCAACACCACCCGGTGGCGGAGGGCATCCGGCTGAATGCCAAAGAAGTGACGCACGATAGGCACCAGCACTGCGTAGACCGTCCAGGCCTGCACAAAGCACCCATAGTCCGGCGACATCTCCGAGATGCACCCTGGCGTCGCCTTGCCAAAGGTATCAAAGATGCGCCGGATCAGCGACAGCGCACGATCGGCGTACCCGTATCTCGCCTGCGCGACCGCCATCACCCCCGTAGAGATCGTCATGGTGCTGCGGGGATGCAAGGCGCTCAGGTACATGCCATAGGGACCGATAAACTCCGCCGTATGCATGCGGGCCAAGGCCCGCTCCGCCTGGTTCACGGGCGCAATGCCGGTCTCCATGGGCGTGTTGATGATCCAGTTGCGGTTGATGAGCCAGCCGGATTCTTGGGTTCCCTGGGCCTCTTTGCCGGCGATCAGCGCATCCATAAAGGCTTCCAGCGGTGGGGCTTCTTCCGGCATCACGCCATCCAGGATGGCCTTCCTACGCCGCGCCACAAAGTCTACACTGGTGAAGGCATCACAGTACAACCCTTCCCCATCGTCCCAGAGTAAGTCATTGATGGCTTCCCGCGTCCTTTCTGCCGTGGCCCGGGCATGTAAGGCCGCTTCCGCGTTGCCGAAGTGCTCACACAAATCACCATAGCAGCTGTACGCCTGGCAGGTATACACAGCGGTGTCGATCATCTCAGCATGGAGCCCGGCGATCTCAATGATGCCGTACCCACTAGGGAACAGATCTCCGTCCTCATCCTGGGCGCGGAGCCAGTCCATTGCCTTCTCCAGCAGGGGCATCAGCCGTCGGATCAGCCCTTCGTCCCCAGTCCACTGATAATAGTGCCACACCATGGTCACAAAGTGGGCGGTTTCCTGGGTATTGCCGGGATTGGCGCAAATGCCAAAGGTGGTGATCTCGTGTGGAATGCGTCCGTTGCCGTTGACCCGCTCCGATGCTTCCGCCAGCAGGGACAGGGTGTCCCGGCACAGGTCGAAATCGCCCATGGCCAGCGCCCCTTGGAGAGCGTAGCAGTTGTCGCACCCAAACCACCAGGGGTATTCCGGAAGCCCTGCGGCCAAGCCGCGACCATGCGCACCTGCATCCACGATGAGCCAGTCCGTGTTCACCTTGACCCAGTCGTACATGATATCGAAACGCGCATCCGGCGTGGACAAACGGCTACGGGACAGAAGGTCCCCCACCCGCGCTTGCTTCTCAGCCACAAAATCACCGGCCAGCAGCGCTTCCAAGCGATTAGCGCACTGGGCGCGGTTTTCGCAAGAAGCGGAAATACAAAACCGAATCGTCGCCT
>JAVBUS010000094.1:0-9374 GCA_031555125.1 Eubacteriales bacterium
ATCTGCTCTCCGCCGGATACAGCGAGACCGACGCCTACATGCAGGTCATCGCCGGGCTGGGCGACACCAGCGCCCTGATCCAGAGCCTGAGCGCCAACCCACCCATGGAGGATCCCACCGGCGAGACCCAACGGGCGCAGACCGCGCAGACCGTGGCCACCTCCGCGTTTTTGTACTGCGTGGCCATTGCGGCGTTCCTGCTATTGCGGATGGTGTTTGGCTCCACCATCGCCTGGATCGGCTTTTGGGTGATCGCCGGGTTTGCCACCGCCCAAACGGTGTACCATTACATGACGCGCCCGGTGACCCGCCGTGGCGGCACCCTGGCCAGCGGCATGTCCCACAAGCAAAAAAAGCAGCTTCGCGGCACCATTTCCTCCCTGCTTTGGTTGGGCACCGTCGCGCTCTACTTCCTGTATAGTTTCTCCTCAAACAACTGGCACACTTCCTGGATCATATTCCTGATTGCCACCGCACTGGAGAACGTGTTGAACCTTGTATTTAAGCTGGGAGATGGTGATCGTGAATAGGCGCAGCATCCTGGTGCGCATCGCCATCCTGTTGGTGGTGGCCGCCCTGCTGTCCGTTCTACTGATCCAAGGAACGAAAGGGGAGTTGCTTGTGTTCGCCAATGGTGAAATGGATGTCGTGTTGGATGAAACCTTCGACCTGTCCGGTATTGAGGATGTGGCCTTGGATATCCTGTGGCTGGATGTATCCGTAGTGGCCAGCGATGCGCCCGAAGCCCGCGTGGTGCTGGAGAGCAATCTGCCGCCCCAGTCCAGGGCCCAGATCGCCGTGGAGCGGCAGGGCAACACCTTTCGCGTGGAGCAAATGCCCGCCACTTGGCGCTTGACCTTTGGCGCACGGGAACGGCTGACCCTCCACCTGCCCGCCGCCTATGCCCAGGCATTTTCCGCCCGCCTTCGCTCCGGCAACCTGCACATGACGGATGCCTGGAAGCTCTCCACCCTGTCCCTGTGGCTGACCTCCGGCAACATGACGGCAGGGGACGTCACTTGCAACACCTACACCGTGCAGTGCACCTCCGGCAATGTGACCCTGGGCAATGTGGCAGGCAACGGCAGCCTTAACATGACTTCCGGCAATCTGCGCATCCTGTCCCTCTCCGGCGACAAACACACGCTGCACGCCAGCTCCGGGGCCATGCGCATCGGTGCCCTGCAGGGCACGGTGGAACAGACCATGTCCTCCGGCACGGTGGAGGTCGGCGGCCTGGACGGCCAGGGCAGCTTCCATTCCAGCTCCGGCACCATGCGTGTGGCGGTGACTCGCATGACCGGCAACCTGTCGCTGCATTGCACCTCCGGCACCATTCGTGCCACCATGCCCCAGGATGCCGCCTTCTATTTCGAGGGCCATACCACCTCCGGAGGGGTCAAGACCGACTTCGCCGCGCAAAAGGACGGCCGCCGCACCACCGCCGCCGTGGGCAATGCGCCAACCTATACACTGCGATGCGAGACCACGTCTGGATCCATCAAAGTGCAGTATCCGTAAGGAGATAGCCCCTGCAACCCATGGAACAAAGCATACAAAAAAAGGGCGCTGCAGCGCCTTTTTTACTTTTCTATGGCAACACCGCGCAAAGGAGAGTCGTTGGCCGCGCAAGTGATTTTCGCGCTGCTCAAGGAGCCCGTAGGAAGCCGCAGCAGCGCCACGGCGACCTCATACCATCCACAAAGCAGGTTTTCCGATTTGGGGATGACTGAAGGGGCCTCGGCCCCCTCAAATG
This sequence comes from Eubacteriales bacterium, assembly GCA_031555125.1. Lineage (GTDB taxonomy): Bacteria > Bacillota > Clostridia > Christensenellales > Aristaeellaceae > WQXF01. Next base: position 1,757 of record JAVBUS010000094.1, read on the forward strand.
GAGATCGTATCGACCGGCTTTGCCGGTCGGGCGGGGAGTTTTCCGTTGGGAAAACATACCTACCATCACGAGCAAAGCGAGTCACGGCGCAAGCCGTGCATTCGAAGGAAATGCATCCTGCATTTCCTTCGAGGGCGTCGACTTTGTCGATGCCCTAAGGTCGCCGCACAGGGCCGATGCGGTGACAAATCCATGATCACAACCGCGGGGTAAGGGGCATTGCGCTTGCGACACCCATCGCAAAAAAGCCACAAAATCCACCGCTTTTCCTTGTAATGCCCAGGTCGAGAAAATCGTTGAAAAAAAGGCGGTTTTTGGGTATAATATATAAGAAGGAATTTTGGATTTTCGCGAAAGATTGCGAGGGGATGACGCCGGATGATGTTGCACCTGGGCGATTCATGTATGGTGTTTCATCGACATATTTTGGCCATCCTGGATCTGCGCACAGCAGAAGGTGCCGGCACCCGCGCGTTCTTTGAGCGTGCCCGGGCACAGCACACCCTGGTGACCGTGCCGGAAGGGGCGCCCCGCTCGGCGGTCATCACCGTGGATGACGCAGGCACCTGCCGCGTTTATCTCTCCCCTATCTCCGCCCTGGCGCTAAAGGGTCGTCGGTTGGCGGATCTGTAACCCCCGTGCGAAAACCAAGCAAAAGAGGTGTCCTATGCAGCAACAGGGTTCCCATTATGACGAGACACAGATCCAGGTGCTGGAGGGGTTAGAAGCCGTTCGCAAGCGCCCTGGCATGTACATCGGCTCCACGGATTACCGGGGCCTACATCACCTGGTGTACGAAATCGTGGACAACGCCATCGACGAAGCGCTGGCCGGCTACTGCGATGAGATCTTTGTCACCCTGCGGGAGGATGGCGGCGTCAGCGTCGTGGACAACGGGCGCGGTTTTCCCGTGGGGATTCATCCCAAGATGGGGCGTCCGGCAGTAGAGGTTTGCCTGACCGTGCTCCACGCAGGCGGCAAGTTCGGCGGCGAGGGCTACAAGGTCTCCGGCGGCCTCCACGGCGTGGGCGCTTCGGTGGTCAACGCCCTGTCCACCCACCTGGAGGTCACCGTCTACCAGGACGGCAAAATCCACTACCAGGAATACGAGCGGGGCAAGCCCATGGCGGATCTAAAGGTCATCGGCGCCACGGATCGCACCGGCACCACCATCACCTTCTGGCCCGACGTCCGCAGCGACGCAGTGCCCGACGGCGTGTTCGAGACCGGGGATTTCCAGTTTGACACCCTCAAGAATCGCCTGCGGGAAATGGCCTTCCTCAACCGCGGCATCAAAATCCACATCGTGGATGAGCGGGGTGAGCGGCAGGAGCGCACCTATCACTACGAGGGCGGCATCCGCGAGTTCGTCAAATACCTGAACAAGAATAATGAGACGCTGTACCCCGACCCCATCTACGTGGAAGGTATCAAGGGCACCACCACGGTGGAGATCGCCATGCAGCACAACGATGGCTACAGCGAGAATATCTTCTCCTTTGCTAACAACATCGCCACCCCGGAGGGTGGCACCCACCTGATGGGCTTCAAATCCGCCATCACCCGGGTCATCAACGACTATGGCCGCAAGTACAAGATCCTGAAAGAAAACGACGAAAATCTGCAGGGTGAGGATATCCGGGAAGGCATGGCGGCCATCATCTCGGTAAAAATGACCGAGCCCCAGTTTGAGGGGCAGACCAAGTCCAAGCTGGGCAACAGCGAGGTGCGCACCATCGTGGATCAGTTGGTGGCGGCACAGTTGGCAGACTTTATGGAGGAGAATCCCTCCGTGGCCCGGGTAATCCTGGATCGCTGCCTAAGCGCTGCACGCGCCCGGGAAGCCGCACGCAAGGCCCGGGACCTGACCCGACGCAAGAACGTGCTGGAGTCCGGCGGATTGCCCGGCAAGCTGGCGGACTGCTCCGAGCGGGACCCCAGCAAGTGCGAAATCTTCCTGGTAGAGGGCGACTCCGCAGGCGGATCGGCCAAGACCGGCCGTGACCGCCACTTCCAGGCCATCCTGCCCCTGCGCGGTAAGATCCTCAACGTGGAAAAGACCCGCCTGGACAAAATCCTAGCCAATAACGAAATCCGGGCCATGATCACCGCCTTTGGCTGCGGCGTGGACGTCGACTTCAACCTAGAAAAGCTGCGGTATCACCGCATCGTCCGCATGACCGATGCCGACGTGGATGGCAGCCACATCCGCATCCTGATGCTGACCTTCTTCTACCGCTACATGCGCCCCCTCATTGAAAAGGGCCACGTTTACATCGCCCAGCCGCCCCTGTACAAGGTCACCAAGGGCAAGATGGAGCGCTACGTGTACAACGACGCCCAGCTGGAAGCCCTGCTCACCGAGATCGGCCGGGAGAACAAGCCGGAGATCCAGCGGTACAAGGGCCTGGGCGAAATGAGCGCCCAGCAGCTATGGGAAACCACCATGGACCCGGCCACCCGCACCATGATGCAGGTCACCGCCGAGGACGCCATCGCCGCCGACGAAATCCTAACCCTGCTCATGGGCGAAAAGGTGGAACCCCGCCGCGAGTTTATCGAAGAAAACTGCAAGCTGGTCGTCAACCTGGACGTGTAAGGCCCCAGCACCAGTGAGGATGTGAAGAACGATGGATGATAACAACCAGGGACGATTGGTCCCCATCAACCTGGAAGAGGAGATGCGCAAGTCCTTTATCTCCTATGCCATGGCGGTCATCATCACCCGGGCCCTGCCCGACGTGCGCGACGGCCTGAAGCCGGTGCACCGCCGCATTCTGTACGCTATGCACGAGCTGGGCATGACGCCGGACAAGCCCTTTCGCAAATCCGCCCGCATCGTCGGCGACGTGCTGGGTAAGTACCATCCCCACGGCGACAGTGCCGTGTACGACGCCATGGTGCGTCTGGCCCAGGACTTTTCCACCCGCTACCTGCTGGTGGACGGCCAGGGCAACTACGGCTCCGTGGACGGCGACGGCGCGGCGGCTATGCGGTATACCGAGGCACGCATGGCCAAGATCACCCAGGAACTGGTGGCCGACATAGACAAGGAGACTGTAGACTTTACCCCCAACTTTGACGAAACGCTGATGCAGCCCACCGTCATGCCCAGCCGCTTTCCCAACCTGCTGGTCAACGGCTCCAGCGGCATCGCCGTGGGTATGGCCACCAACATCCCGCCTCACAACCTGGGCGAGGTCATCGACGGCCTGTTCTGCCTGATCGACAATCCGGAAGCCACCCTGTCCGACCTGATGCAGCACATCAAGGGCCCGGACTTCCCCACCGGCGGCATCATCCTGGGCAAGAACGGCATCTATGATGCGTATTCCACCGGCCGCGGACGCATCATTACCCGTGCCCGCAGCGATATCGAGGCGATGACCGCCAACCGCTCCCGCATCGTGGTCACCGAGATCCCCTACATGGTCAATAAGGCGCGCCTGATCGAAAAGATCGCCGAGCTGGTGCAAGAGAAGCGGGTGGACGGCATCTCCGATATCCGCGACGAATCGGACCGCGACGGCATGCGCATCGTCATCGAGCTAAAGAAGGACGTCAACGCCAACATCATCCTCAACTACCTGTACAAGCACACCCAGCTCCAGGATTCCTTTGGCGTGATCATGCTGGCCCTGGTGGATGGCGAACCCCGGGTACTGTCCCTGCACCAGATGCTCTATCACTACCTGGAGCACCAAAAGGAAGTCATCACCCGCCGCACCCGGTACGAGCTGGAAAAGGCCGAAGCCCGCGCCCATATTTTAGAGGGCTTGCTCAAAGCCCTGGATCACATCGACGAGATCGTGCGAATCATCCGGGCCAGCCAAAACACCACCGAGGCCCGGGAGCAGCTCATCGCCACCTTCGACTTTAGCGAAAAGCAGGCCCAAGCCATCCTGGACATGCGCCTGGCCCGCCTGACCGGCCTGGAGCGCGAGCGCCTGCAAGAGGAATACGATGAGCTGTGCAAGACCATCGACTACCTCCGCTCCGTGCTGGCTGACGAAAAGCTGGTGCTGGGCATCATCCGGGATGAACTGGGCGAAATCCGTCGCCGGTTCGCGGATCCGCGGCGCAGCGAGCTCACCGCCATGGAGGGCGAGATCGACCCTGCCGACCTGATCCAGGAAGGTGACATGGTGGTCACCCTGACCCACTTCGGTTACGCCAAGCGCCTGCCCAGGAGCACCTACCGCAGCCAGAACCGCGGCGGCAAGGGCGTGGCGGCCATGACCACCCGTGAGGAGGACTACGTGGAGCAGCTCCATGTAACCTCCACCCACGATGACATCATGTTCTTTACCAACCGTGGGCGGGTGTACCAGATCAAGTGTTACGAGATCCCGGAGGCCAGTCGCACCGCCCGGGGCACCGCCATTGTCAATCTGCTGCAACTGGACGGCGGAGAGAAGGTCACCACCATGATCCCCATCCCGGCGGCGGCAGAGGGCAAGTACCTGCTGATGGCCACCCGGAACGGCACCGTCAAAAAGACCGCCTTGGACGAGTTCCGCAACCTGCGCCGCATGGGCCTGATCGCGATCGTGCTGCGGGAGGATGATGAGCTGATCGGGGTGGAGCTTACCGACGACAGCCGCGAGCTGTTGCTGGGCACCCGCCGCGGCATGTGCATCCACTTCCCGGAGACCCACATCCGGGCCCTGGGCCGCGCATCTATGGGCGTGCGGGGTATCGACCTGCAGCAGGGCGATAGCGTGGTCAGCCTAGCCGTGGTGGAAGAAGGGGCCAAGGTGCTGGCCATCACGGAGCGCGGCTACGGCAAGCGCACCGACATCGACGAGTTCCGGTTCCAAGCCCGTGGCGGCAAGGGCATCCGCGCCATGAACCTGACCGACAAGACCGGACTGCTGGCTGCCCAGCTCATGATCCACGAGGACGAGGATCTGATGCTGATCACCGACGACGGCACCATCATCCGCATGCCCGCCGGGGATGTATCCAGCCTGAGCCGCAGCACCCAGGGCGTGCGCCTGATGCGGGTCGGCACCGATAGCCGTGTGGTTGGGGTCACCCGCACTGTGGCGGAGGTGGACGAGCCCGTGGAGACGGAACCCGCCGAGGGCGAAAACGGCGAAGCGCCCATGGGGGCCGATGGCACCACGGACGCCACGCAAGCCGCCACCAATCCCCCGGACAACGAATAGGCCCATACACAGCAGCGCACCGAGTCCACAGATTCGGTGCGCTTTGATCACGGAGGCAACCCTATGGCAGGCTGCGCACTTTTCCTTCTGTTTCTGTCCCTGGGGCTCTGTTTGGCTCGACCGCTGGGGCGAAGCTTCGAGCAAGCGTTGCCCCTGGTCTTTGCGGGTGTTGTGTCGGTGCTGTACATCGCCGGATTGTGTGGCGCCACGGCGGTAGGCGTCTATGTCGTGTGGGCGCTGGGTTCCGCGGCCACGGCCTGGTTGTTCGCGGCGCTCCTGCGGCCCGATACGCGGGCCAAGGTGCTGCCGCTGCTGACCCCCGGCGTGGCGGCTTTCGCCCTGGTGTTCACTCTGTTTTGGCTGATCCATACCGGGCGACGCCCGGCACGCCTGGATGAATTCTCCCACTGGGCCATCGTGGTCAAAAACCTGTGGTTCCACGGGGGATTTGGGAACGGCGCCGCCACCAACACCGTGTTCCATGACTATCCCCCGGCCATGGCGCTACTGGAGTATTTCTTTGCCAAGGCCGGCGGCGGCATCTTTCGGGAGGACATGTGCTATCGCGGCCTGTCCATCTTCCTGTGCGCAGTGCAATTCCCGCTACTCTCCGGCATCACGTGGCGGCAGTGCTGGAAGATGGCGTGGGTGCTGCCCCTGATACTGGTGCTGCCTGCGGCCTTCTTTGGCGACGTGTACAGGTTGCTGCTGGTGGACGGGGCCATGGCCCTGCTCTTTGCCGCCATCCTGTCCTGGGACGCAGGAAAGCGTGACGATAAAGCCACTTGGTGGGGCCTGGGCCTGCTGGCTGCCCTGCTGACCCTGACCAAGACATCGGGTTTTGCCCTCTGTCTGTTGGCCCTGGGCATGGTTGCGGTCCAACGCTGGCGGCAAGGCGGTTGGCGTGTCGCTGTTTGGGTGCTGGTCCCCCTGGTCATGGCCGGGATTGCGCAGCTCTCCTGGCGCATCTATTACGGAGGCCTTGGCGTCACCGGCCCTTGGGGCGTACGGGCCGGCGGCCTGTCCGATCTGTGGGCCCTGTTCCAGGGAAACGCCCCGGCATATCGGTACGAGGTACTCCGTGCCTTTGCCGCGTACCCGCTGGCCTCCGGTGACTTTGGCGTGCTCCTACCTCTGTCGCCGGCAGCTGCTGCGGTGTTCTTGGCCGGGGTAGGCCTGTTGTGGGCCTTGGTCGCTCGCAGGGCTCAGGAGCGCTCGCCTTGGCCCACGCTCTGGGCGCTGGCCGTGGGGGGCATCCTTTACCTGGCTTCCCTGCTCGCTCTGTATCTGTTTGTCTTCCATCCCATGGAGGCAGTGCTGCTGGCCTCCATCTCCCGGTACCTATCGGTGTATTTTTGGGGCGTGCTGGCCTTCTTTCTCCATGGCCTGGTGCGCATGGCTTGCACCGGCGCCAAACGCTGGCATGTTCCTGCGGTCGCCGGGTTATGCGCCCTGTTGGTGTTCCCCTGGATCAACCTGCGGGATGTCCGCATGCTGATCCCCGGCGCCATGGCCAAGGACATCGCCTACACCCAGTCCATCCATCAACCCTATGACGAGGTCTATGCCCGCCTGCGGGAGGTGGAAAACCCCCGGGTCTACGTCGTTGCCCAAGAAGGACATGGCCGCGAGGGCAACCAGATGCGCTACGCCACCGCCGAGCTGTCCCAGGGCACCTCCGTCTGGAACGCCAGGGTCCCCCTGGACACGAACTGGGCTGACGAGCTGGCGCAGGGGGGATACACCCACGTATACGTCTGCGGCACCACCCCGGACATATTGGCCGCATACGGCGGGCTGTTCGTCCCCGTTCCCTGCCGGATCGGCGGCCTGTACCGAGTGAAAACCCAAGGGACGCAAGGCGTCGCCCTGGTGTACATCGATACGATCCCCCCCGCACCGTGACGGTCGTTTATACAAAACATTCAAAATCCAAAAATGCAACAAAACTTTCATTTTTTTGCTTGACAGATTCCGGATGCCCGCATATACTGTAGCAAAATTCCGCACGAAGGAGGTACCAACATGATTCGCTCTATTCATCAAAATCCGTGGATTATGCTGGTCACTCGCTTAATACTGTAGCGGATGACGCTTTAGCGTATGCGTTGCAGCGATTGAGACAAGGCTGCATGCATGCGGACGTTGATCCCGGGTTTCAACATCCACGGCAATCAGCCGTGGATGTTTTTCGTACGGGAGCACAGAAAGGGGTACACAGTATGTCCGCCATCATCGAAACCCAGGGACTCACCAAGCACTACCGCACCCGCATCAAGGCCGAAGGCCTAAAGGCAGGCTTTCGCAGCCTGTTCCGCGCGGAGATGCGAGAGGTCATTGCCGTCCGTGGCATCGACCTAACCGTGGAGGCCGGGGAGATGCTGGCCTTCATCGGCCCCAACGGCGCTGGCAAGTCCACCACGATTAAGATGATGACCGGCATTTTG
>JAVBUS010000177.1:0-6204 GCA_031555125.1 Eubacteriales bacterium
GACCCTTTGTGGATCTGGACGACTGCATCGTCTCCCAAGCGGGCATGGACATCCCGCGTATCTTTGCGGAGTGCGGAGAGGCTGCCTTCCGTGACGCGGAGCAGGCCGCCCTGACAGCGGTGGCCGGGCGCGGTGATGCGCCGGTGGTGGCCACCGGCGGGGGCATCATTCTGCGACAAGGGAACGTGGACTGCATGCGCGCCGTGGGGCAGGTGGTGTGGGTGGACCGTCCGGTATCGTTGATCCTAAGGGATCTTCGGCAGGATACCCGGCCCCTGCTGGCTGGGGACGCCCAAGCCCGACTTTTGTCACTGCACGCCCAACGGCAAGGCTTGTATCGCAGCGCGGCACACCTGCGACTGGAGAACAGCGGTACCGACCAAGACGCCATTTTGGAGCGGATGAAGCAGCTCATAGAAAACGATAGTCCTGAAACAGAAAACGATGCCAACCCTTGTGGATGAATAGGTTAGGAGAATCGACATGGCGGGAGCAAAACAGACATATGATTATGAACTGGTAGGTAAAATCGGGTCCATGGCCCTCATCCGCAAAGAAGATCGCGACATCGACTACAACATCATTGCACGGTTGGCGGATCAGTTGCGCCCCGGCATGATTTGGGTCTCTTCCGGTGCGGCGGAGATCGGACGTCTGGACTATATGAAGCGCACCGGCACCGAACTTACCGGAGATCCGGAGGAGATGAAGACCGACTATGCGGCCCAGGGACAGTCCATCCTGATGGCCGAATACCGGCGGTTCGTACGCTCCCCTTACTCGGTGCGCCAGTTGCTGGTGGAGCATCAGCACTTTAACGACGCAGAGAAGCGCGATCACATCCGACGTTTCCTGCTCCGCGCCCGGGACCAGCAGGCCATCCCCATCGTCAACTATAACGATCCTGTCAGCGACGAGGAAAACCGCAAGTGGGAACTGGCCCACCTTCGGGCCACCCAAAGCGATGTGGTGGAATGCGTTGACAACGACGAGACCGCTGCGGTTATCGCCGGACTGGTGCGGGCGCGCACCCTGCTGATCATGACTTCCACCGACGGTATTTACGAGGATGCCAGCGATCCCACCACCCTGGTGCGGCATGTCACCGGCAAGGATACCGAATCGGTGCTGGAGAATATTCGCACCCTGCAACGCAGTTGCATCGGTGCCAGCAGACCGGGCGCCAATGGGGCGTACGCCAAGTTGGCCTTTGCTGCGGGTCCGGTATCCCTGGGTACCACAGTGATCATTGGACATGCCCGGTATCGGCTGGATGATCTGCTCAGCGGCAAGGCACCCTCCACCCGGATCGGTGTGGATGGCTAAGTGAGTTTCTTCTATTATATAATGCAAACATGCACAATATGGCCGCGACGGTCCAGGGCGGCCGCAACCCCCGGTCTCGCCCCCCACGGGCGACGAAGGCCACACCGCACAAATCGGGCAGTCGTCCACAGGGATCTTTTCGTGCAGTTCGATGTCGCGCTTCCGGTCGCCGTGGCGCTGCCACGGCTTCCTACAGGCTCCTCGATCAGCGCGAAAATCTCTCGCATGGCCAACGGCTCTCCTTTGTGCGGTGTTACCCTAATACTGACGCTCGCTTGATTTCGCGCAATAGATCGCCAGGGTTTTGCCGCCTGGCTAGGAGCCCGAAGGTGGCGTAGCCGGCAGCTATGCTGACCGAGCAGCGACAACGAAAGCCGACAATAGATCCGCGTGATATGCGTCCAATCTGCTGAGGAGTGGCATCAATGCTTTCACCCTGGCCTGTAAAGACCGTGCGGCGGGCCACCCTTAACTTTGTTTAAGGAATGCTTTCTTAACGGAGTAGACGTAAATATCAAGCACGAATTGATATTGAGACTGGGAAAAGCCACCTCCTAACAGCGTGAAAGAAGGTGGCTTTTCTCAAGTTTGTTACAACATATTGTCAAAAGAATATCGCGCTTGCGCTGCCTACAAAGGACGACCGCTGGACCGGAGTAAGGGCGCAATCCGCTGTGCCACCGGGAACAGCGCGCAGCCAATGCCCACGCTGGCGCCCGCCTGCACCAGATTGGGCGGGATTTCCGCGATGGCCATAGCCCAGCCCGATACCACCACGTGATACAGCGTGTATCCGGCAACCATCACCAGCTCCGCAAGCACAAAGCGGATGGCGTAACGTGGCAGTGCACGGGGCGAAGTAAGCCGCAGGCCCATGCCCGCGATGGCCCCCGCGGCCGCCTTGATGCAAAGGGTGGGCAGTACATAGTGGGCGTAACCGCTGATTAAGTCCGCCAGTGCACTGCCGATGCCGCCTACCAAGGCGGCCACCGGACCCAGCAGCATAGCGCTGAGCAAAATCATGGAGTCGCCCAAGTGGATGTAGCCCAGAGCCGTCGGCACGGGAAGTGAAAACGTTACCAGCGCCACAAGTGCCGTCAACATGGCGCAAATAGTCAATTTTTGTGTGGTGAAACGCGACATAGGCCCTCCTGAAAGAAAAGTATGGCAGAATCATAACAGAATGAGGCGGTGATCGTCAACGGCAACCTGTCTGCAAAATTCTAGGAAAATCCAGAAAAATGGCGGATTTTCTTAACTTTGGGAGAATATGGAGAAATTGGAGTGGAAACAATAGGTAGTGGCACCTACCCTTTATACTATACAAGATCATGGGTTTATTCCGAAATGAATCGAAAAAAGTACGACATATTTTTGGAGGAAATATGTCAAACATGAAACACGTGTTAATAAATGTGCCTTTTTGGTGAAAAAGCGAGATGAGAAACGATTTGCTTTCTATATAAAGTGTATATGCATGACTAAACTACTATATGTAGTGCACGAGTCAAAAAACAGGCATCGTTGCCGCACTTGTTTTCTGGAAATAAAAGGAACAACATTATGAAGCAATTGTTGATACCCGCTCATCTTGCAAGCATTAGGGAATCGTGCTAGGATTTGTAAACAACTACGAAAATGCATTGATGGAGGTAACACAAATGAAACAAGGGGCGAGCAACCTCAAGCGCTGGCTTTCTTTGTTCCTGTGCGCGATCCTGTGCGCAGGTCTGCTACCCGCCATGGGCATGGCCGAGGACGCGCCCGCCGTCGTGGAGACGGTGGTCGCCGATGCGGCTACACCCGTAGAGGCAGTAGTAGAAGAAACAGCGCAGACCGGGGAAGAGACCCGGATTTCCGCGTCTATGCTGCAAGAGGGCAGCTATCGACTGCAGAATGAAACGCTTGAAAACCTGGTAATCGAAGCGGATGTCGCCAACGCGACCATCTACCTCGAGAATGTCACCGTGTCCGGTGCGCTGACCATCAGCGGCGCCTGCCCCACGGTGGAACTGCTGGGTTCCAACGTCAACACCGTCATGGTGCAGGAGACGGCGGAAGTCGAACAGGCCGTCTCGCCGATGCTCCATGCGGATGCGACGAGCCGTGTCAATCAGGTTGCCGTCTTTGGTAACCTGGACCTGGCGGTGGACCAAGCCGGCGTCGTGGACGAAGTACAGCTGCTTACCCGGGACAGCCTCAAGCTGTATGGCCCGGTGCGCTCTGTGATCGTCAACGAAGCGGGTTGGGTTCAGGTCAGCGCCGACATCCAGGAGATCTGGATCGTCAAGGCTGCCTTTGTCCGCTTGCAGGACCGCGCTCACGTGGGCACGGTACGCATCAGCGCGATGGAAATCCTCGACGATGCGCGCCCCTTCGTGGATACCGCGTACCAGACGTGGATCGACGAGTTCCTTTGTGAAGGCGCCGGGTTCTTGACAGGTCTGGGTCACGTGGAGCGCATCACCGGCACCGGTGCCGACTGCGCCCTCAACGTGGATATCACCATGACCAATGCCGTGGGCGCTATGCCTGCCATCAATGTGGATGAAAATGCGCACGTGGCGTATGCCGCGGCCATCATCCTGCCCATGCTCATGGATGCGCCCGAAGATATGTTCATGCAACAGGCCGGTGCCGAGCAGAGCATGAAGCTTCAGTCCACCAATGAGTACGGCGACACGCTGAACACGTATGATGTGGCCGGCGTGCTCAATGCACCGCTGTTTACTGCCGCGGTGGAAGACGAGAGCGTTGCCACCGTCCGCGTGGACAACGATCAGCTGATCGTGACGCCTGGGAAACCGGGTGCCACCAGTGTCATGCTGACCTCCACCAACCCCGGCTTTGGTTCCACAAAGACCGCTTTTATGGTGCGCGTGTTTGGCCAGGCTGCCCAGACCGTGATGCCTCTGAGCGTCGCCGTGGACACCAAGGACCTGGAGATCAAGTCTACCAAGGAGAGCGTCATCTCTTTGGTTGGCAACACGGACGGGATCGTATACCGCGTTACCAGCAGCAACCCCGCGCTTCTCAACGCGCGCATCATGGGTTCCGATCTGCTGCTCAACGGCAATGGCGTGGGCCCTGTGACCCTGACGGTGCAGGCCTACAAGGCCGGTGACCAGAATACCGCCTACCTGCCCACGACCATCAAGTTTGATGCCTTCGTGTTGCCGTTCTATGGCGTGCAACTGGCGATGCAGAGCGGCCACGTCCGCGACGTGTTCGCCGATGAAGGCGAGAGCGTGGAGCTGAAGGATATCACGACTGTGGATGTTGATGCCAACATCAGCTTGGTCAGCAGCAATCCCGAAGTGGCCGTCGTGGAGCGCGAAAACGGCATGCTTCGCGTGAAGACCGTAGGCACCGCCAACCAAAAGGTCGGCGCATCCACCATTACGGTCACCGCCAATAAGGACGACGAGACCCGCAGCGATGGACAGACCATCACCTATCTGCCGGAAGTCTTTAAGTTCGTGGTGATCGCCGGCCGTGCCGCCTCGAAGCTTGAGGTGGTTGGCGGCAGCTTTGAAGTCGTCAAGTACTATGACGGCACCACCGATGTGGTGTATGTGCCGGGCAAGCTGATCGGCGTGGCCGACGGCGACGACGTGCAATTGGTCGTCAATCCCAAGTATGACACCAAGGATGTCGGCAACGGCAAGACCATCACCGTGGAATACGAACTGATTGGCAAGGATGCCGATAAGTATAAGGCACCAGAAAACGAAACCCTCGCCGGCATTATCAAGCCCAGGAAGCTGACCGTTGCGGTCGGCGCTACGGATCGTGTGTACGAGGAGAACAACCGCGAGGTTGATCTGCAGACCCCGACCCTCAAGGGCATTATCGCCGGCGACGTCGTCAAGGTCACCGGTACGCCCCTGGGTAAAATGGATGACGCCAACGTGGGCAAGGGCAAGATCGTCCGCGTTTCCGGTCTGACGCTCACCGGCAAGGATGCCAAGAACTATGACATCAGCTGGGCCAAGACCTACGTCAACATCACCCGTGCGGAGCAAGCCCCCCTGTATGTCACCAGCCCGAAAAAGACCACCTTTGGCGCTGACTACACGCTGACCACCAAGGGCGGCAGCGGCGGCGGCGCTGTGACCTACACCGTCGTCGGCGGCACCGGCAAAGCCCATGTCGATGGTGATAAGCTCATCGTCGAAAAGGTGGGTACCATCATCGTGGTGGCCACCAAGGGCGTGGACCGCAACTATCATCATGTGATGTCTGCCCCCTATACCATCGAGGTGGAAAAGGGCCCGCAGGCGCCGCTCTTCATCAGCAGCCCTCCCGGCACCATCATGCCGGATGTGCCCAAATACGTGCTGACCACCAAGGGCGGCAGCGGCACCGGCGCTGTGACCTACACCCTGGTCCCCGGCGGCTCGGCCCCCGGCGGCGCGGTGAACGGCACCGGCGTTGCCTGCACCGACATCGGCACCATCATCATCAAGGCCACCAAGGATGGTGACGCCAACTACCTGCCCACCACTTCACCGGACTTCACGCTGGATGTTGCCATCGCGTATCAGAAGCCGTTGAAGATCACCAGCCCCTCTACCCACGAGTTTGGCACGGATTACACCGTGACCCACACCGGCGGCAGCGGCACCGGCGCGGAGACCTATGTCCTGGTGCCCGGCGGCACCGGCACGGGGACCCTCTCCGGCAACCAGCTCCAGATTGCCACTGCGGGCACCTTCATCCTGAAGGTTCAGAAGGCCGGCGACGTGAACTACGCTGCCGCGGAATCTCCGGACTTCATCCTGACTGTGGGCAAGAAGGTTCCCGGACAGTATCCGACGGACCCCAACTCCATCCACATCACGAGCGCGAAGACCCATCCCTTCGGCACCCAGTACA
>JAVBUS010000040.1:0-6391 GCA_031555125.1 Eubacteriales bacterium
AGTTGGTGCAACTGGGCCAGGCCGAACCGCTCGGCGTTTTCGATGACCATGACCGTGGCATTGGGCACATTGACCCCTACCTCGATCACCGTGGTAGCCACCAACACATCGCACGCCCCGGCATAGAACGCCACCAGCACCTCGTCCTTTTGCGCGGCGCTCATCTGGCCGTGCACCAGGCCCAGTCGCAATGACCGCAGCGGCCCGGCGGCCAGGGAGCGATACAGGGCCTCGGCGGACTGTGCCTCCTCCATCTCCTCGGACTCCTCCACCAGCGGGCAGACCACATAGGCCTGCTCCCCCTTTTGGGCCTGTTCGGTCAAGAAACCATACATGGCCTCCCGTTTACCTTCCGGCACGATGCGGGTGATCACCGGCATGCGGCCGGGGGGCAGCTCGTCCACCACGGAGATATCCAAATCACCATACAGCACCAAGGCCAGGGAGCGCGGAATCGGCGTAGCCGACAGCACCAGAACATTCGGTTCGCCTTCACCGTCCCGGGTTCCCTTGTCCGACAGCGCAGTGCGTTGCCGCACCCCAAACCGATGCTGTTCATCGGTAATGACCAGGCCCAAGCGCGGATAATGCACCCCGGCGGAGATCAGCGCGTGGGTACCGATAACGACCTGCCAGCCACCGGAGGCGATCTGTTCCCGGGCCTGTTTGCGTTGGGCCGGGGTCAGGGAGCCGGTGAGCAGACCGCAGGCAATGCCCAGGGGCTCCAGCACCTGCCGCGCGCTCTGATAATGCTGCATGGCCAAGATTTCTGTAGGTGCCATCAGGGCGCCCTGATACCCCTGGGCCACGCACAGGGCCAAAGCCCCAAAGGCGATGGCGGTTTTTCCGCAGCCCACATCCCCTTGGACCATCCGGGCCATGGGGGTGGCCGCCGCCAGGTCGGCGGCGATCTCCGCCAACACCCGCCGTTGGGCACCGGTGGGCGGGAAGGGCAGCGCCGCCCAATAGGCCTCCAGGTCCATCGGCGGACACGGGATCACCGCGCCCACCGCATCCCGGCGGCGCAGGTCCGTCAGTGCCGCCTGGTACAGCAGCAGGGACTCAAACCGGAGCCGCCGCAGCGCCTGCCGCAGCGTCTCCATGTCCGTGGGCTGGTGCGCTTGGGCCAGGGCCCATCCCTTGTGGCACAGGCCGTGACGCGCCCGCAAGGACTCCGGCAGCGGATCTGCCAGATCCGGCAACAGCCGCCCCAGCATTTCCCCCACCAACCCGCGATACAGCTTGCCCGGCAGCCCCGGCACAGGACGGTATACCGGGGTGATGGCCGGGGTTTCTTCCCGGCTGGGGTTGATCAGATACAGCCTGCTCTGCTTGCGGGTAACCCTGCCGCACAGCAGCAGTTCATCCTCCACATGCAGCTGATCCCGGATCCAGGGCTGCCCGAACCACATCAGGGACAAGGTGCCGCTGTCGTCCCGGATGGAAGCGGAAACCCACTGCCGTCCGCTCACACGATGGAGCTTGGGCGGCTGGGTCAAGTACCCCCGCACCGCACAGGTCACCCCGTCGCTCAGCGTCCCAATGGGCACGGGATGGGTGCTGTCCCGATAGGTGACGGGCAGCGCCTCCAGCAGGTCGTATCCGTCCAGGATGCCCCGCTGGGTCAGGGCGCGCAGGCGCGTAGGCCCCAGGCCGCGAATACCTTGCCAGGATGCCTGTCCCATGATTCACCTCGCCTCTCCACACAAAAAGCCACCCGGCAACCGCGGCACTGCGCGTGCCAGCAATCGCCGGGCGGCCTGTAAGCACATCATTCCACAGAAAACAGGTAGTAGTACAGCGGCTGGCCACCGTAATGCATCTCCACCTCCAGGTCCGGAAAGGTACTCCGGATCTCGTCGGTGAGTTCCTTGGCATTGGCCTCCTGGGTATCCGCGCCGTAGTACACGGTGATCAGATCGTCGCTGCCGGTGACCACCACCTGCATCAATTGGCGCGCCACCTGGTGGATATCGCTGCCCACGATCTCGATCTTGCCGTTGTGGATGCCGATGATGTCGCCCTCGTGAATCTCTTTGTCATCAAACTGAGAATCCCGCACCGCAAAGGTGATCTGGCCACTCTTGATGCGCTCGGCGGCTGCGGTCATGCGGGCGACGTTTTCTTCCGCAGGGGCGTCGGGCTGGAAGGCCAGTGCCGCGCCGATGCCCATGGCCACGTTCTTGGTGGGGATGACATGGACCTCTTTTTCCGCAACCTGGGCCGCCTGTTGGGCCGCCAGGATGATGTTGCTGTTGTTGGGGAAGATGAACACCTTGCGGGCATTGACCTTCTCGATGGCAGACAGCAGATCGTCGATGCTGGGGTTCATGGTCTGGCCACCCTCTACGATCCCGTCAACCGTTAATTCCCGGAAGATCCGGGAGAAGCCCTCGCCCATGGACACGGCGATCATGCCGCTCTCTGCTTGGGGGGCCTGCGCCGTCCTGCTTTCGGCTTCCCGGGCCTGGGTCGCCTGGCGTTCCCGGCGCTGTTCCAGCATGTTTTCGATCTTTAACCCGGTGAGCTCGCCCATGGCAAGAGCGTACTGCAGCGCCTTGCCGGGATCGTTCGTGTGGACGTGTACCTTGACCAGGGAGAAATCACCCACCACCACCACGCAATCGCCGATCCGCGCCAAGCGGCGGCGGAAGGTACCGATATCTGCATCGGTGATGGTGGACTGCATGTTCTGGATCAAGAACTCGGTGCAATAAGCAAACACGATCTCGCCCATGGCGTCGTGATCATCCTCGAAGGCAAAGGGCGAGGACGCGGCGATCTCCGTCGCCACTTCTTCGATCTGCTCCCCCCGGAGCACTGCGCGCCAGCCGGCCAGGATGGTCAGGTAGCCCTGGCCGCCCGCGTCCACCACGCCGGCCTGCTTCAGTACCGGCAGCATGTCCGGGGTTTTTTGCAAAATGGCTTCGCCGCCGATCAGCACGGCGTCCAGCATTTCCAGCATGTCGTTGGGGTTTTTCACCGCCTGCCGCAGGGCATCCTCCGCGATGACGCGGGCCACCGTCAGGATGGTGCCCTCCTTGGGCTTCATGATGGCCTTGTACGCGGTATCGGCACCGCTTTTGAGCGCCTGGGCGAAAAGGGTGGGGGTCATGACCTGGGAACCCTCCAGCGCCCGGGCAAAGCCGCGGCAGATCTGGGAGAGGATGACGCCGGAGTTGCCTCGGGCGCCCTTGAGCGCTCCCTTAGCCATCGATTCGGCCACTTCGCCCACAGCCACGTAGTCATGGCCGTTCATCTCCTTGACGGTGGACTTCATGGTCAGGGACATATTGGTGCCGGTATCGCCATCCGGTACCGGGAACACGTTTAGCGCATCCACCAACTCGCGATTTTTTTCCAGCAGGGCTGCGCCCCCGATCACCATTTCCTTAAACAGCAAACCGTCAACGGTTTCATACTGGGCCAATAGATTCGCCTCCCCTTCGTCGCTTCCCTGTCGTCAGATGCGCACACCCTCGACAGTGATATTGACGTGCCGCACCTTCACGCCGGTCATGGATTCCATTTTATAGCGCACCGTCTCCGTGATGGCGCTGCACACCGCAGCGATGGAGATGCCATATTCCACAATGATGAACAGATCCACATCGATCATCTCTTCGCTCATGCGCAGCTGCACGCCCTTGGTCAGCGTCTCGCGCCCAAGCCATTCTACGAGACCGTCTTTGGCGCGCTTGGAGGACATGGCGACGATTCCGTAGCACTCTAGGGCCGCGTAGCCTGCGACCTTTAGCAACACGTCCTCGGTGATCGCAATGGTGCCAAGCTCGTTCTTAATTTTACATTCCATGGTTATTCCTCCTTGTCAAGCATCCCATGCCATGACTACATAATAGTATACAGGAATCCTTCCGGTGGCGCAACATAATTACGTCTGTTTCTACTGATTCAGTATAGGATATGGCGTCGCCGGTTATGCACGCTCAAGGCCTCGCCCTGAAAAGGTACAGGAAAACATCCCGATCCTCGCGAAAAAAAACACTTGCCAATTCCGGTTCGCGATGATAGACTATGTACTGCTCTGATTTTGAATTTGTAACGCTCCCTGAAGGAGGTGTATCGCCAATGAGCAAGTCCTGTGCGATTTGCGCGAAGGGAACCATGTCCGGCAACGCCGTCAGCCACTCCAATCGCAAGACCCGCCGTACCTGGAAGCCCAATACGCAGCGTGTCCGCGTCATCGTGGGCGGCAGTGTGCATAGCCTGAACATTTGCACCCGTTGCCTGCGTAGCGGCAAGGTGCAGCGCGCGCTGTAACCACCTTCCGGTAAACGTATTGCAAAAAGCGCCCGTTCGCGTGAACAGGCGCTTTTTTGTGTCCCTATGTACCGGCCCTAGGCGCTCTTCGGCGCAAACAACCGCAGGATACCACGCAAAAAGCGAGGGGCTCGCAAGCACACCATCCGCACGCCCATCCAAACACCCCTTTCTCTTGAGCACGACGCTCTGGGGAAGGCAGGCATCAGCCTGCGGACAGCAGCACGAAGCCCACAGCGATGAGCAGCACGCCGATGAGCACCGCCCAAATCCATAGCGGAATGGCGACGAACACCACAATCAGCCCCAGCGCGATCAAGCACAGACCTACTGTGCGCAGGCCGGCAGGATTGATCTTGACCGGTACCAACCGGGTCTGTCTGGTCGTAGTGCACGCCCCGCCTTGCCGTTGTGTTTGCCGTCCCATGCCAATCCCCCCGATACCGTCATTGTACGCGGGGGGACTTAAAATAGTGCTAGATGAGCGAAATAAAGCCGGGATTATCGCAAAGCCGCCAGGGCTGCCGCCGGATCGTCAGCCCCTATCAGGGCACTGCCCACCACCAGCACATCGGCACCGGCAGCGATGACCTGGGCCGCAGTGGCGGGGCCGATGCCGCCGTCTACCTCCAACAGGCCCGTAAAGCCCATCTCCCGCAGTTGGGGCAGCTTGTCCAGCGCCTGGGCGATCATCCCCTGGCCACCGAAACCCGGCTCCACCGTCATCACCAGCACCAGATCGGCCAAGGGCAACAGGTGCCGGATGGCCTGGGCAGGGGTACCCGGTTTGATGGATAAGCCCGGATGCACGCCCAAAGCGCGGATCTGCTTGAGCAAGGCGCCGACGTCGGCATCGATCTCCTGGTGGATGGTCAGCCAGTCCGCACCGTTTCGGCAAAACGTATCGATGTAGCGCTCCGGCTGGTCCAGCATCAGGTGCACATCCAGGGGCTTGGTGGCCACCCGGCGCAGGGCTGTGACCACCTGAGGACCAAAGTTGAGGTTGGGCACAAAGTGACCGTCCATCACATCCACATGGAGCCAGTCCACACCGATACGCTCCATGTCCGCGACGGCCTGACCGATCTTGAGCGGATCGGCCGCCAATAACGAGGCAGCAACCTTAATCATATCGTTCCCTCCAATGCGTGCGCACCTCGCCCAGCAAGACGCGATATCTGGCCCATCTTTCCGGATGCAGCGCCCCGGTGCGGACGGCTTCCGCCACCCCGCAGCCCGGTTCGCGGTCGTGCAGACAGGGCTGAAAGCGGCAGTCCGCCGCGTGGCCGTCGTACTCCGGATAATAGAGCCTGAGCTCTTCCGGCGGCAGATTTTCCCATAGTTCCAATAGCGAAAAGCCCGGGGTATCCACCACCAGCGCATCCCCGCAGCGAAGCAGGCGCGCATGGCGCGTGGTATGTCTGCCCCGGTCGATGCGGCTCACCTCGCCGATGGGCAGTGACAGGCCGTACAGCGCGTTGAGCAGGGAACTCTTGCCCACGGCGGACTGCCCCGCGAAGCAGGTGACACATCCCGCCAAGCGACTGTGCAGGGCGTCGATCCCCGCGCCGCTGTGGGCGCTGACCGCCACCACATCGATGCCGCTGGGCGCGTACTGGGCCATCACCACATCCCCCAGTGCCCCGTCGCTGTCGGTCTTGTTGACGCAGAGAATGGGCCGTACCCCGGCGCGGCGCGCCCATACGATCAGGCGATCCGCCAGCAACAGGTCCGGCTGGGGCACCGGCGCCACCACCAGCACCATCTGGGCCACGTTGGCCACCGGGGGCCGCAGGCATTCGCTGCTGCGGGGCAGGATATCGTCTATCCATCCGTGCTCCTCCCCTTTACCCGGGGTACACAGAATGCGGTCCCCCACCAATGGCGTGCGCTTCTCCCGCCGGAAGATACCGCGTGCCCTGAGCACATACTCCCGGTCATCCGCACGGGACAATACGGTGTACAACCCGCCCACCCCCTGCAGGATGACGGCCTCCACCGGATGCATACCTTCCAAGCGGCACTCCCTCCTCCGGCGCTGCGCTACTCAAAAACAACCGGTTCCTCGGTCACCAGGGTTT
Source organism: Eubacteriales bacterium (assembly GCA_031555125.1). GTDB lineage: Bacteria > Bacillota > Clostridia > Christensenellales > Aristaeellaceae > WQXF01. Next base: position 6,363 of record JAVBUS010000040.1, read on the forward strand.
GATCCACGTACAGGCGATAGGACAGCTCG
>JAVBUS010000016.1:0-4588 GCA_031555125.1 Eubacteriales bacterium
GGGCTTGAGCTCCGCCACGGCAAAGGCAGCCTGCGCCTCGAAATAGCTGGCGGGGATCTCGGTGGGCAGCGCCACCGGGTTGTCCAGGGCGGCCCGTACGGTCAGCGGCGTATCGATGCCGGTGGCTGCGGGGGAGGCCCAGTGCTGAGCATCGTCTTGCATTTGCTGGATGTTGATGGCCACAAACACCAGCGCCACCGTCAACATGATGGACAAAAAGAGTGGCCATTTGCGCTGTGACGGGGGATTGATGCTCTCGTCGTCCATGGAATGTACCGGCTGCTGATGGCGGCCGTCCATATCGTCCCGAGCACCCTTGATGTTAGCGGGTAGCGCGTTGACACGCTCCCGTACGATTTGCAAACGCTCAGGGCGCTCCTCACCATCCTTCGTCTGTTCAAACCACCGTTCATCGGGCACCGGAGGTTCCAACTCCGGCGCGTCGGTGGACGCCATGACGGAGGAATCATATCGATTCGGCACCGCATCGATATCCACGGGGGGACGATGCTGGGACCTGCGTCGTCTCGTTTCCATTGGGGCACGCTCCTACATTCGATCTGCGTACAGTATACCACAGTCCCCGGGGATTGGGAAGAAAGCACAGCCAAAGCAGCCTGCAAAAATATGCCATTTCAGACTATATATATGTATTGCAATGGCGGAATATGTGACTTTGGTTGTCAGGCCGGGCCATACATTGTATAATGATGTCAGAGCAAACGAGCAGGGGTGGAGAGATGGACAAGCTGTTGTCGGTCATTATGCCTGTATATAACGAGGGGGCCATTATCCGGGAGGGCGTGCTGCGCACGGCCCGAGTGCTGCAAGAAGCCGAGATCCGCTACGAACTGATCCTGGTGGATGACGGGTCCCGTGATGATACTTGGCCGCGCCTGACGGAACTGGCGGCGGATGTGCCCGGTGTGTTGGCCTTAAGGCTTAGCCGCAACTTTGGCAAGGAAGGGGCCATGGCCGCCGGGCTGGATCGCGCCCAGGGGGATTGCGTGGCGGTGATGGACTGCGACATGCAGCATCCGCCGGAGGTGCTCCCACAGATGTACCGCAAGTGGTGCGAGGGGGCTCAGGTGGTGGAGGGCGTCAAACAGACCCGGGGAAAGGAATCTAGGTTGCACACCGTGGTGGTCAATGGATTCTATGGCCTGCTCAAGTCCTCCTCCGGCATCGACTTACTGAACGCGTCGGACTTCCGGTTGCTGGATCGCGCACCCTTAGAGGCCTGGAAGCGCATGCCCGAGCGGCAGACCTTTTTTCGCGCCATGTCCACCTGGGTGGGGTATACCCGGGCACAGGTGTTCTTTGATGTAGCGCCCAGAGCCGGAGACGGCCCATCCAAGTTTCCTTTGCGCAAGCTCTTAAGTCTGGCCCTCCATGCCATCACTTCCTTTTCCGCCGCGCCGTTGCAGCTTGTGACCATGGCCGGGGTGGCCATGCTGTTGCTCTTTGGCCTTCTGGCCGTCCAAACCCTGTACATGAAGCTGTCGGGCCGGGCTGTAGAGGGATTTACCACCGTGATCCTGCTTCTGCTCATCATCGGCGGTGTGCTGATGATTGGCCTTGGCATCATCGGCCTATACATCGCTAAGATCTATGAGGAGGTCAAGGGCCGCCCGCGCTATCTGGTGCAAGAGGAGATTGGGCAGAAGGAGAACCGCTGATGTTTACGCCGCTGACCACCGTGCTTTTCTGGGCTTGCCTGCTCTGCTTGGCCCTGGCCTTCCATGCGGGGATTCGTGCCCAGATGATGACGGCGCGGCCCCTTAGGCGGGTCGATGGCCTCCTGGGCACATTGCCGGGCTGGTGTGCCATGGCCGCCTTGGCGGCGGTGGTGGTCTATGGCCTGTGGATGCGTCTGTATCTGTATCCCAACCTTCCCGCCGGGGTCAATCAGGATGGCGCCATGGGTGCGACCGATGCCATGGCCCTGGTACGTCACGGCACCGACCGGTTGGGCACGCCATGGCCGGCCCACCTGGAGGCGTGGGGCAAGGGACAGATGAGCGCATTGCTCACCTATTTGCAGGCGGGGTGCTTCGCCCTCTTTGGTGTGTCACGGCTTACCATGCGGTTACCGCTGATGGTGTTCAGTCTGCTGTCCCTCGTGGTGTTTTGGGATTTTGCCCGGCGCATGTTGGGCAAACGCTATGGTTGGCTGGCCTTGGTGTTGCTGCTCATCAATCCCTGGCACATCATCCAGAGTCGCTGGGCGATCGATTGCGCCCTGTTTCCCCACCTGTTCTTGTTCGGTTGCTATTGCCTGCTACGGGGTTACTCGCGGTCGGGCTGGTACTACGGGGCCATGGTTTGTTTCGCGCTGGCGATGTACAGTTACGGCATCGCCCTGTACACCGTGCCCTTCTTCCTGCTGGCAGCGGTGGTGGTGCTGCTGTGCCTGCGCCGCATCCGCTGGTGGGAGGCGCTGGTGTGCGCTGCGTTGTATGGGTTCATTGCGCTGCCCTTTTTCGCCACCATGTGGCTGAATTATACCGGTGGGGACAACTATACCCTGTTCGGCCTAACCATCCAGTACTTCCGTCAATCCCAGCGCTCCGCAGAGATCGTGCTGATGCGCCCGGATTGGTTTGAGGGATTCGCCCGCAATGCCCAGAGCCTGTTGAATGTACTGCTGTTCAACGTGGACGGATTCATCTACCTGAGTCTGCCGGAATCCGGCGCGGCGTATCATTTCGCCATCCCGCTGATCGTTGTGGGCATCGCCTGCGGATTTGCCGACCGCATTACGAAAAAGGTGCCCTGGTTGACACCGCAGCCGCCCCAGGCCGAAAAAGCCGGCAAGGAACAGGATCCCACCGCCCAGACCCGCTGGGGTCTGCTATTGGTGCTGCTGTGGTTGCTGGCGGCGGCGTGGGCCTGCCTGATCACCGATCAGGTGCACCTGGGTCGTGCTGCTATCCTGATGTATCCGGTGATCCTGCTCATCGCCTACGCCATTTTCCGGGTGGGCAAGGCGCAAAAATGGCTGGCCGCGCTTTTGGTGGTCATCCACCTGGCCGGTGCCGCCCAGTTCGGCTTCCAGTACTTTGCGCCACAAACCCAGCATACCATGGGCAGGTACTTCTATGCCGGATTGGTGGAGGCCTTGGAGGCCAGTCGCGGCCGGGATATGGAAACCTTATATGTCACCCAAATGTTGCCCGCAGAAAATCAGTATGGCATCCCGGAAGAGGTACTGATCGAATATGCCCATCAGCTGGATCCCCTGTATGTGCAGGGCATGGATTACCCGGTGGATGCACACGGCCGCCAGTGGTACAGCTTTTCGGAGCGCTACATGCTCATGGACATATCGGACATGTATATCGATCCCAACGAGGAGGCGCTTTACCTGATCTATGAGGACGAGCGGCCACTTTTTGCCCCCGCGGATTTTACCTTTGAGGAGTTTGGGGATTACATTCTGGTTACGCCCAACGTGTTGCGGAAGTAAGGGAGGGGATATGCATGTACACGGCGCGTGCCGCAAGGCCGTCAAAGCCCGCGTACGACATCTTGACCATTGATCCCTGGCTGGAGCGATATCACGGCGACATCGAGCTGCGCATGGGGCGCTACAAGGCCACCAAACGTGCCCTGTTACCGGAGGGAACCACCGTGGGCGAGTTTGCCAACGGGCAGATGTACTATGGCATCCATCCCACGGAGGATGGCTGGGTGTACCGCGAGTGGGCGCCCGGGGCCCAGGCCCTGCACCTGGCCGGGGACTTTAACGGTTGGGATCGTACCGCGCATCCGTTGACGGCGCTGCCCGGCGGCAACTGGGAGATCCGCCTGCCGGGCCACGATGCTCTGGCCCACGGCCAGCGTGTGCTGGTATCGGTCACCTCGGGAGGGGAAACCCGGGACCGTATTCCGTTGTACATCCGCCGCGTGGTGCAGGATGAGGCCACCAACGGATTCACCGGCCAGGTTTGGGCACCGTCCGTGCCCTTTCAGTGGCACGACGATGCCTTTACGCCCCAACGCAACGTGCCCCCCCTGGTGTACGAAGCCCATGTGGGCATGGCCCAGGAGCGGGAGGGCATCGGCACCTATCGGGAGTTTGCGGAGCAGATGCTGCCCCGCATTGTGGCCGACGGCTACAACACCGTACAACTTATGGCCATCATGCAGCATCCGTATTATGCGTCCTTTGGCTATCAGGTGGGCAACTTTTTTGCGCCTTCTTCTTGGTTCGGTACCCCGGATGACCTGAAATATCTGATCGACACCGCCCACGCACTGGGGCTGTCGGTACTGCTGGACCTGGTGCATTCCCACGCCGTTAAGAACACAGTGGAGGGGATCAACGAGTTTGACGGTACCGGACACCAGTTCTTTTGCGGCGATCACCCGGCGTGGGATTCCAAACTTTTTGACTACGGCAAGCACGAGGTGCTGCATTTCCTGCTCTCCAACGTGACGTTCTGGCTCACCGAATATCACTTTGACGGTTTCCGGTTCGACGGGGTCACCTCCATGCTCTATCACAACCATGGACTGGGGGTCTCCTTCGATAGTTATGACTGCTACTTTAGCGTGAACACCAACATCGAGGCCATCACGTACC
>JAVBUS010000008.1:0-8168 GCA_031555125.1 Eubacteriales bacterium
GATGGCCACCCGCTGCTGTTGGCCGCCGGAGAGCTGATAGGGGTACTGGTCGGCTTTATCGGCCAGGCCCACCTTATCCAGCAGGGCCAAGGCGCGGGTCCTGGCCTCCTCCTTGGGTCGGCGGAGCACATGGCATTGTGCCTCGGTCAGATTACGCAACACCGAAAAGTGGGGAAAGAGATGAAAACTCTGAAACACCAGGCCCATGCGCCGCAAGATGCGCCGCACCTGGGCATCCGGCAGGTACTTTGCGGGTTGGCCCGGCAGGCTTTCCACAAAGGCCTCGCCATCCAGGGCGATGGTGCCGCTATCGATGGTTTCCAGGTGGTTTAGGCAACGCAGCAGAGTGCTTTTGCCGCCGCCGGAGGGACCGATGACCGCCACGACCTCTCCGGCGCGGATGTGGGTGGATACGTCCCGCAGTACGGGCAGATCGCCGAAGCGCTTGACCAGGTGATCGGCCCGCAGCATGGGCGATGCGGTTGTCATGGGCGGACCTCCTTTAGCGGTAGTAGTCCAGGCGCTTCTCGCTCCAGCGGAAGAACAGGGTGACCAAGGCGTTCATGGCCAGATAGAACAGTCCGGCAATGAACAGAGGGGTCACCGACGCGGTGCGGGAAGCCTCGTTCTTGGCAGCCCGGAACAGCTCGCCCACGGCGATGACCGTAGCCAGGGCCGTATCCTTGACCAGGGTGATGACCTCGTTGCTCACCGGCTGCAGGATGCGCTTGACGGCCTGGGGCAGCACGACGCGGAAGAAGGTTTGCAGCCGGGTCATGCCCAACACCTTCCCGGCCTCGTACTGGCCCAGGGGGATGGACTGGATACCACCGCGAAAAATCTCCGCGAAGTAGGCAGCGTAGTTGAGGGAGAAGGCCACAATGGTGGCCGGGAAGCGGTCGATCTGCTGCCCCAGCACGCCGGGCAGCAGAAAGTAGACCGTGATGATCTGCAGCATCAACGGGGTGCCACGCATGAGCAGGATGTAGCCGGACACCGCGCCGGACAGCAGACGGCTGCGGGACATGCGTCCCATGGCGATGACAAGGCCAAGGGGCACCGAGCACAGCAGGGTCCAAGCAAAGATGGACAAGGTGGTGACGGATCCCTCGGCCAGGAGCGCCAGCAGTTTTTGCAATTTGTCGGGATCGGTTAGGTAGTTCACGTTTGCCTCCCGTGGGGGGATTTGTTTGGGGGGGATGGTGGGGCCGACCAGGGGGGCCTATCGGTCCCCCCCGGTCCCCTTCTCTGCACCTACTTATGTATAGAAGGAGTCTATTTCCCGATGATGGTGACATCCTCGGCGAACCAGGTGGTTGAGATTTTCGCCAGCGTGCCGTCGGCGGCCATGGCCATGAGGGTCTGATTGATGGCGTCGGCCAGGGCTTTGTCATTCATCCGCAGGCCGATGCCAAAAAACTCGGTGGCCACGCTCTCCTCAAGCTTGCGGAAGGCGCCTTCCTGCTTGCTCATGTACTCGTTGGCCACGATCACGTCCACCACCACGGCGTCCACGCCGCCCTTGTCCAGATCCATCATGGCCATCATAAAGTCGTCAAACTCTGCCACGTCGGCCAGGCTGGCTCGCAGATCCGTGTTGCCTTCCAGGGCATCGGCGCCGCTGGAGCCCGCTTGGACGCCCACGACCTTGCCCGCCAGATCGGCCAGGGTGTTGATGCCGCTATCAGCACGCACCGCCACCACCTGCTCGTTGGCCAGGTAGGGCAGGGAGAACAGCACCTTTTTCTCCCGCTCGGGGGTGATGGTCAGGCCGTTCCAAATACAGTCGATGTTGCCCGCGTCCAGCTCGGCCTCTTTCGTGGACCAGTCGATGGGCTGGGTGCGCAGGGTGATGCCCAGGCGATTGCACAGTTCGGCGGCCACGTCGATGTCAAAGCCCACGATCTGGCCGTCCTCGTTGCGGTACCCCATGGGCGGAAAGTTTTCGTCCAGACCCAGCACAAACTCCTTTTTGTCCATCACCTTTTGCAGGGATGTGTCGGCGGCATCTGCGGCGAAGGCGACGCAGGCGGACAGGAGCAACAGGACGCAGGCCAGGGACAGGATGCGCAGGTAAGCGGTTTTCATGGGGAACCCTCCTCATTTAATGATTTAGTACGCTAAAGTGATGCTATGATAGCATGGATGAAAGGGACGTGTCAAGGGGGATCTGCAGGCCGTCGTTTGTGTGCGCCGACGATGCTTGTGCCCTGCTGTTTCTCTGCCTACTGGAACTGGAGGATGGCAGAAATCGAAGAGACAGTCCGGGACAACAGAACAGCTCCCCAATGCCAATCTTGCCGGCACAAAAACGCATACCGTCGTGCAAGAAAGATATATCCAACAAACGGCAAACAAAGATTCTGGCGTTTTTGTACTATATAATCAAGTTTGGTTCATGGAATTGCACCTAGAAAACCGGTATAATGCGAATAGAGTAGCAGCACGAGCGTGTGCGGAAAGGTGGCAGAGCCTTTGGTTAACCTAACGAAAAACCCGGTGCGACGGCAAAAAAAGCGGCTCACCAAGGACGACTTTCAGCTCACCGTACTGGCCACACCCTCCCTGATTTGGTATGCGCTGTTTGCGTTTTTGCCCATGTTCGGCATCATCATCGCCTTTAAGAACATGAAGTTTCAGGCGGGTCACGGGTTCTTTTACAACCTGATCACCAGTCCCTGGAGCGGGCTTTCCAACTTCGAGTACCTGTTCAAAACCCAGGATGCATGGATCATTCTGCGCAATACATTGGGCTACAACATCATCTTTATTGCCCTGGGCGTGGTGATCCCGGTGACCCTGGCCATCGCCATCAGCCAGCTATACAGCACCAGGCTGGCCAAGGGTGTGCAGACCGCCATGTTTCTGCCCCACTTTATGTCCTGGGTGGTGATCACCTACTTCGTGGGTGCGTTTTTACAGTATGACATGGGGCTGATCAACCGCTCCCTGGCGGCATCGGGACAGGCCAAGGTGAATTGGTACATGGAGCCCGACTACTGGCCCTATATCCTGATCGTGCTGCGGGTGTGGAAGACCATGGGCTACGGCATGGTGGTCTACCTGGCCTCCATCACCGGTCAGGATGCCCAACTGTACGAGGCGGCGCTCATCGACGGGGCCACGCGCTGGCAACAGATCCGACGCATCACCCTGCCGTTGCTCAAGCCCGTGATGATCATGATGTTCATCCTGGCACTGGGCGGCATCTTCTATTCAGACTTCGGTCTGTTCTATCAGGTACCCAAGGGGTCCGCTTCCCTGTACGAGGTCACGGAGACCTTGGACGTGTACGTGTACCGGGCCCTAAGCAAGACCACCAACATCGCCCGATCCTCGGCGGCGGGCTTTATCCAGTCCACGGCGGGCTGCCTGACCATCCTGGGTGCCAACTGGTTGGTGCGACGGATCGATCCGGACAGCGCCCTGATGTAGGAAAGGAAGGGATGGAGCATGGGACAAGTCGCTGCCCGGCGCAGGGCAAAAAGGCCGGAACTTGACGGCGCCGCCCGGTTCAACCGGGTTACGAAACCTACCAACGGGGTGCTCTCCGTGCTGTTTGTGGTGCTGGGCCTGGTGTGCATCGCGCCGCTGTTCTTTGTGATCATGATCTCCTTTACCAGCGAGCAGAGCATCGCGCGGTACGGATACCAGTTCATTCCCCAGGAGTTCTCGCTGGATGCGTACAAGTTTCTGTGGACCAACAAAAACATTTTGCTGGATTCGGTGTGGGTGTCGCTGATCGTCACCTGCGTGGGCTCGGTGGTTGGGCTGCTGTTGACCACCTGCATGGGCTACGTGCTCTCCCGGTCGGAATACAGGTTTCAGCCGCTCCTCGCCTGGGTGGTGTTCATCCCCATGGTGTTCAACGGCGGCCTGATCTCCACCTACTTTGTCAACAAGACGATGCTGGGGTTGGGGGATACCCTGTACGCACTGATCTTGCCGCTGCTGATGTCCGGCTTTAATGTGGTGATCTGCAAGACATTCTTCCGCACCACGCTACCGGATTCCATCGTGGAATCAGCCAAGATCGACGGCGCCAGCCAGTACCGTATCTTCTTTGGCATCGTGTTGCCCATCTCCCTGCCGCTGCTGGCCACCATAGGGCTGTTCCTCACCTTCGCCTATTGGAACGATTGGTGGCAGGCGATGCTCTACATCACCAAGCCGGAGCTCAAGCCCCTGCAGGCCCTACTGAGCAGCATTGAGCGCAACGTGGAATACATGCTCAAAAACGCCGCTACCCTAGGCATCACCCAGGCCCAAATGCGCAACACCATCCCCAAGGAATCCTTCCGCATGGCCATCGCGGTGGTGATCATCCTACCTATCTCCTGCGCGTATCCGTTCTTCCAGCGCTTTTTTATCACCGGTTTGACCGTTGGCGCGGTCAAAGGCTAGTGCCCAACAGCCGGGTGGCTGTAACATAAAAAGGAGGAACCTGCTCATGAAGAAACTCTTGTCTCTGGCCCTGGTGCTGATGTTGGCCCTGGGCATGCTGCCCGCTTTCGCGTCGGCAAGCGACGCGGAGATTCCCACCGTGATCTGGTACCAGATCGGCACCCAGCCCGCCAACCTGGCGGAGGCCGTGGAGGTCATGAACGCCTACACCGCCGAAAAGATCGGCGTCAAGGTGGACCTTCGCTACTTCGGTTGGGGCGACTGGGAAGCCGGCACCAACAACATCCTCAACACCGGCGAAGAATTCGACATCATGTTCACCAACGGCCGTCACTTTACCGGCCATGCCATGCAAGGCAAGTTCCTGGACATGAAGGACCTGATCAAGACCGCGGCCCCGGCCCTGGATGCTTTTGTGCCTGCCGACCTGTGGAAGGCCGTCACCATCAAGGGCGGCGTCTATGCCGTGCCCACCTACAAGGATTCTTCCCAAACCCAGTACATGGTGTGGGACAAGGCCATCGTAGAGAAGTATGGCATTGACATCACCAAGGCCAGCACCTTCGAAGAGCTGGATCCCATCCTGCGCCAGATCAAGGAAGGCGAGGAGAAGGAAACCGGCACCACCGTGTATCCCCTGACCATGAACAAGGAAGGCTTCAACGGCATCCTGATGTACTACGACAACTATGTCGCCTACGACGATGCCACCGCTACCGCCACCAGCACCTTTGTGCGCCCCGAGGTGGTTGCCAAGCTGGAAATGCTGCACAAGTGGTACGAAGACGGCATCATCAACGCCGATGCCTCCACCCTGGACGAGAACCCCAAGTACCGCATTGTCTATTCCGCCCAGGGTTTCCCGGGTGCGGACGTGATCTGGAGCACCAACGGCGGCTATGATGCCATCTCCTATCCCTGGTCCATCTCTTTGTACTCCACGGAGTCCATCCTGGGCTCGGTGAACGCCATCTCCGCCAACAGCAAGAACCCGGAGGCGGCCCTGAAGTACCTGGAACTGGCCAACACCGATCCTACCCTGCGCAACATGTTGGCGTACGGTATCCCGGACGCTGACTGGAAAGACAACGGCGACGGCACCATCACCCGGTTGGGCGACACCTGGACGGCACCGGGCTATTCCCAGGCTACCTTCTTCACCATGTCCCCTGTGGCGCCGAACCCGGCGGATCAGTGGGCCCTGGTGCAGAAGCAGAACGAGGATGCCATCGGCCATGCGATCCTGGGCTTCACCCTGGATGACACCAACATCGCCAACGAGCGCACCGAAGTGGATGCCATCGTGGAGAAGTACAAGCCCGAGCTGCTCACCGGCTGCTACAAGGGCACCACGGCGGACTACCTCAAAAAAATGAACGACGAGCTGGCCGTGGCCGGCATGGACAAGGTGCTGGCGGAGATCCAGACCCAAGTCAACGCATTCCTGGGCAAGTAAGCGATAGACAACGGGGTGTCTCACGATTGTGTTGTGAGGCACCCCCCTTTTCTTTTTCTCTTTTTTCATTGCCGCGTCAGAGGCACTCCCTCTTTTGTGGTATACTATCCTCAATGACGAGGACATGGGAGCGGCATCCATTGAGCTTTTTGCAAATCGGGGTGTACCGTCGGAAATATTGGATCTATGCGATAACACTGTTTGTGCTGACCGCACTGCTGTGTTTTATGGTGGTGCGCTCGGTGATCGACAGCCGGGTTGCCGCCTTTGCCAGAGAGGCCCAGCGCGCTTTTGGTCAAGTGGAGGACAACCTGGAGCGCAACGCGGATGAGATTGAACGTTACGTGCTCAAGGTGTATGGTGCGCCGGAACTGGCGGAGGACATGATGGATTTTCTGGGCAGAGACATGGAGTCATACCTGTCTATGCGCTTGGAAAGAGTCCACGGAGAGCGGCCTTTGAGTCCCTTTTTGGACGATGTCCGCGCTTTCGCCGCCATCGGCGGGCGCAAGCTGTTCATCCAGATCAGCCTGCACACCCCGGACAGCGCCAACGTTATCCTGTTGGCTGGCGACGACGGGCGCATCGAGTGCCAGGTGCCCAATACCGCGCCGTTGTTCGCCCCAGACATCGCCACGGGCATCACCTATACGCGCAAGCTGGTGTCGCCGGGGAGCATCCATGCCCAGGTGGGGGAAATCCGCTTTACCATGGGCAGTGCGACGGTGTTCGGGGCTGCGGAGCGCTTTGGGCTGACCAACCTGCGGGTGGTGGATACCCAGGGCAGCGCCTACACCGCGCTGTCCGACGGCACCCTTGCCGATGCCGCTTATGAAGAGATCCTGGCCCAGGGTGCCAACCAGGGCACCCTTCGCAGCGAGTTGCTGTTACCCAGCTACTATGCGGTGTACACCTCGGACCGGTTCGGGTACCGGGTTGTGGCGGCCATGTCCAGCGCCACCCTGCTGGCCCAGACCGGGGCCATGCTGTTTTTTGTGCTGACGGGGTCGGTGCTGCTGCTGGTGACCATGCTGTTGCTCATTGGGGCCAACATGCACCAGGAGGCGCAGTTTTTTACGGAGATCCTGCGCACCATCGGCCAGGCAAAGGAGGGGCAGTTTACCGCCATCCGTTGGAAAAAGCGGCGGGACAACGAGTATCGCCTTATCGCCGGGGAGCTCAACGACATGTACAAGAAACTCCAGGACCACATCCGGCGGGAGTACCTGTTCACCATCAAGCAGCAGGAGACCGAGATGCGCGCCCTGCAGCACCAGATCAATCCTCACTTTTTGTACAACACCCTGGAAACCCTGCGGGGGCTGGCGGTGGTGCACAAGGATGGGCAGTTGGCGGATGCCATCGCCTGTCTGGGAGCCATGTACCGCGGTATGGCAAAAACCGGTCTGGTGGTCACCGTGGAAGAGGAAATCGCCACCTTGACGGCGTACCTGCACATCATGGAACTGCGCCACGACGGTAAGTTCTTTTATCAGATCCGGGTGGAGCCGGAAGTGTCGGCGATCCGGACCGTCAAGTTCTGGCTCCAGCCCCTGGCAGAGAATTTTTTCGTCCACGGTTTTGATGAAGAGAGCGGTTTTAACCTACTGCTGATCCAGGCCCGGGCAGAGAGCGACGCTTATGTGGTGGAGATGATCAACAATGGATCCGCCATCGATCCCCAGCGGCTAACGGAGCTCAATGCCCTGCTCCGGGCCGGTGACGAAGCCCCACAGGAAGGGGGCAGGCAGGGGATCGGCCTGCGCAACGTATACACCCGCTTGCGGCATTTTCACGGGGAAGCCTGCACCATGACCCTGGAGAACAACAAGGAGGCGGGCATCACCATCACCGTCCGCATACAAAGGAACAATGCCCTGGAGGAGGAGCGCCGTGTATAAGCTGCTGATTGTGGATGACGAGGCCAAGATACTGGAGGGGCTCAAGAGCACCCTGGACTGGAAGCGACTGGGCTTTACCCGGGTAGAGACCGCCCAGACCTATGACGAGGCCATTAGCCTGGCGGTGCAGCTGGAGCCGGACATCGCCTTGTTCGATGTGCGAATCGGTGCCCATCGGGGGTATGACATCATCGAAAAGCTGACGGAGATCGGCCTGCGCACCCGGTATGTCATGATCAGCGGCTACAGTGACTTTGAGTACGTGCGCAAGTCCATGAACGTTCGGGCCAGCAACTATCTGCTCAAGCCTGTGGATCGGTTCGAGTTGGAGGCGGTGATCCGGCGGATCATCGTGGAGGACTTGGGTGGCACGGTGGACGACGCCGGGGCCCAGGAGACCGCCAACA
>JAVBUS010000242.1:0-3554 GCA_031555125.1 Eubacteriales bacterium
GCAGCACCACATCCAGCAGCATTTTCCGCCACCAGGGACTACCCTGCAGGGAACCGGACACTCGCTTTTGCGCCACAATGGACACGTGACGCCGCCGCAGGGCGGGCAAAGCAAGCATCCATACCGCCAGCAACAGCGCGGCGGCGCAATATAGATAGCTTTCCAGATCCGGTTGCGTGTTGGGCACGCCCCGCTGAACAAAGGACAGGAACCCATCGGCGGAGCCCAGTACCCGGCAAAGCAGGCTGGCCAAACTGGGCCCTGCGGCCAGGGCGGCGACGGACAATACCAGCCCCAACAGCAGATAGATCGAGAACACCAGTCCACCGCCTGCGCCGCGGCTCACCAACAGGGAGATTTCTCCCGCGTCATTGTCGATCACCATACCGGACACCATGGCCATGTACAGCGCCAGCATCATCAGCACCGGAATGTTCAGCATCCATAGGGTGGTGCGCAGGGATTTTTCGCGGGCGGAAAAGCTGGCGACTTTTTGCAGAGCGGGGAGCTCAAAGCTGCCGCTGAGCGGTAACAAACGCTTGCTCAGTGCCGACTGCAATGATTGATAGGAGTCCAGACCCGCGGCCAGCATCTGGCGATAATCATAGGCGATATAGTGCCGGGACGAGGCGGCGAGCACCGGCGTGTCCAGCAGCAGCGCCTGAGCGTCCTCCGGCCGCAGCAGCAAGGAGGAAGAGAACATGCTGGGCTTAAAAAACCCCCAGGCCAGCGGCTTGTCCGGATCCACGTCAAAGGTCCCCACCACCTGCACGGCAATGGGCGGAAATGTCTCGTCCAAGCGCGGGACACAGTGCAGCGTATCGCCCACTTCCGCCCCAAAGAACAACAGCGCATCCTCGGTGGCTAACGCCTGATACACCGCCCCTTGCGGCGCGGCGGGGACTGTGCCCCGCAGTAGGGTCATGTTGTCCGTCAACCGGCTTAAAGACTGCAGCTTTCCGGTTTTGACCAAGGCCAGGGGTTTGTCCGCCTGCATCCGTAGACCGGTGGAACAAAGATTGTCCACCCGGATTTGTTGCGGCAGGTCGAAGTCGTTGTCCAGTGCGTCGGCTATGGCGGACACGGCCGACATGCTGTCCTTCCGCGCCGCCAGCAGCCCCAGCACCTGATCGTTGGCATAGGCCGACTGTTTGTTGCGCTCCAACTCGTTTAGCACGTCGATGATGCTGTTTTCGTTATAAAAGGCGGTGATCAGTGCCATGCCGGGATACACGCCGCTCTCCTGCTGAAAGGTCTCCAGTTCGTTGCGAAAGGTACGGTGCAGGCTCATGCGCGCAAAGGTAGGGATCAATGCCACCAGCGCCCCGGCCAGCAGCATGCCCACCAATAGGCTGGCCATGAGCCCGCGGTTGTGCCATATCTTTCGCAACACCATGCCGATTGCCATCGCTTCGCATCCTTTCGCCCCGGAGAGGGGATTACTTTAAGATCACCTGCATCCCCTCGGTCAGGCCGGACAGAATCTCTGCCTGGGTGTTTGTGCGGATGCCCACCTCCACGTTGATCTCCTGCCGGATGCCGTTGTTCACCACCTGCACATAGGTTTGCCCCAGGGCACTGCGCAAGGCCCTGGCGGGCAGCAGCAGGGCGCTTTCCCGCTCCTGCAGGGTGATGACCATGGTGACGCGGGCCCCCATGCTCACGCCCTCGGGCAAGGAGCCGGGCTGGACCATCACGGCGTTTTTCAGTCGGGCGTCGCCGGTATCCGGCACGTTGTCGGGGGACAGGGTCACCGTACCGGCGAGGGTTTGGCTGCCGATCTGCAGTGCGACGGGCATGCCGGTGCGCACCTTCTTCAGGGCGTCGGACTGGGCATAGGCTACCAGCCCCTCCGGCGAGGCAACCCGTGCCAATACGCGGAAGGATTCGATGGCCTCCCCGGGTTGCATGCTTTCGGCGAACAGCACCGTGCCTGCCATGTCACTGTACAGAGAACAGCGGGTCAGCTGCTTCTCCAGTTCGCCCAGCGCCAGCTTTGCGTTCTCCAGCTCGATCTGGCTGATCTCCCGCTGACTGCGGGTGCTCTGCTCCACCTGGATCTCTGCCAGGCGAACCATGTTTTGCTGCACCTGGATGCGATAGGCCAGATCCCCGGGGTCCGCTTGGGCCAGCAGGGTTCCGGCTTCCACTGTGTCGCCCGCCTTTACATGCAGGGCGATCAGCCGCAGCCCCTCGGTGTCGAAGTAAAAGTTGTGCTGCTCCGACGCGGTGAACACGCCGTTGGCCGTGATCTGCTCCGAGATGGCGCCACGGGTCACCGGTGCCAGCTCGTAGTGGATGTCTGCTTGACGTTCCACCAAAGGCGGCGGCAAGGCCTCCTCTTCCTGGGGCAACAATGCGCACCCGCTCAGCAAAAGGCACCCCCCGATCAGTCCCGCCAGCATCCATCGTTTCATCGTGTTTCCCTCCGTGTGATGATCATTTCCTTCTGCCCTAACCGATGGTCAGCGCCTCTCCCGTAGAGAGGGTGATATGGGCCGTGCGTCCGGTGGCAGGGTGGCCGTTGATACACAGGACATCGCTGGGCATGGAGGCAAAGGCCAAGTCGACCCCGATCTGATCGCCAGACTTGGTCAGGGTCAAGTCGAACCGGTATGCGCCGTGGGATAGATTGCGGACGGTATACCGGCCATCGCCCAGGGGGGCGGGCAGCACAGGGCGCAGGGAGAAAACGTGACCCAGCGCGTCCACGGGACGCAGACCGATCAGGTTCTCCAGCACCAGGGTGGGGCCAAGGCAACCCCATCCGTAGTTCTCGCAGCCGGAAGCCCCTATGTCGGTGGCCAGATTTTCCCGCCCCACGCCGGGAATGTACATACAGTATTTCTCCGGCACGCCGGGCATGGCGGGGGCGGGCCAATGGATTCGCGCATCGTTGCGTTCCCAGGCGGCGCCCACCATGTGCGCCACCATTCGCGCGGCCATGGCATAGTCGCCGGTCTGGTGCACGGCCTCTGTCAGCGTCTGCAGCAGCGGCGGCCAATAGGGGGCGTAACCGGGACCGAAGGCGTTTTCGCGCATGCTCGCCTCGTAGCGCTCAAACAGCCAGCGCATGGCCTGCTTTTGCGCGGGGGAGGCCATGCCCAGCGTCACCGGCATGGTGAGCATGATGTCGTAGTGATCCGCCGGGCAGATCGGCGCTTTGGTGATGGCGTCGAAATCCCGGAAACAATGATCCACAAACATGGAGGACACCCGGGCCGCGCCCTGGGCTGCTTCCGCCGACCAAAGGGCGCAATCCTCGTCCTCGCAGAGCAACTGGGCAAAGAAGGTCATGTCCTGCATGGCGGAAGCCATAGCGGCCTCCAGGTCTGCTGTGCGGACTGTCTCCGCATTGGCGGCTTCCTTTAGGCCCTTTCCCTGGTTCTGTTGGGTGACAAAGCGTAGGGAGCCATCCTGACCGGATTCCCAGCTGTTGTTGCAGTGGTACCATCCCTCGGCGTCGGTGCGGTGCGCCTGCCACCACTGTACATAGGCTTTCAGGTGCGGATACAGGCGGCGCAGCCAGCCCAAATCCCCACTGCGCGCCAACA
>JAVBUS010000024.1:0-4442 GCA_031555125.1 Eubacteriales bacterium
GGCAGCTTCTATCGCCGCTATGGTGCCTATGTGCAGGAGGGGCAGCCCTTGGACGCCTATGTAGAACTGACCCTGAAGGACGACGATCGGGGCGATCCCCTGGTGACCCGGGAATGCTTGGAAGCCCTGGGCATCATGACCGCGGCGGAACACGACGCCATTTGCGCCACGCAAAAGACCATCTGTAACATCCTGCGGGAGGATCTTGCCAAACGCGGGCTGGAACTGTATGACATCAAGCTGGAGTATGGCCGCATCGAGGGCGGCGTCATGCTCATCGACGAGATTTCCGCCGGCAACATGCGTGTATACGAGGGCGGTACCATCGTAGGCCCCTTGGATTTGGCCAAGAAGGTTCTGGGGAATTAATCTACTGTTCCCTTGCACCGGCACCGGATCTGTACTATCATAGATGTCTACACTATTGATATAGGAGGACATCCGATATGAGCGAAAACAAGGCGCCCACCATTGAAGAAATCATGGCTGGCAAGGAAAAAAAGCAAGTTACCCGTGGCGGATGGGTTGGTTTTGTAGAGGGCACGGTGGTCAACTTCATGCTGGAGCATGACATAGAAAAAATGACCCTGGATGACGGCGCAGGCAACAAGGCGAAGCTTTCCCGCCTAAAGGATACCAGCGTCAAGGTGGAGTGCACCTCGTCCAACATTCTGTAATGGCAACACCGCACAAATCGGGCAGTCGTCCACAGGGATCTTTTCGTGCTGCACCATGTCGCGCTTGCGGTCGCCGTGGCGCTGTCACGGCTTCCTATAGGCTCCTCAAGCAGCGCAAAATCTCTCACGTGGCCAACGACTCTTCTTTGCGCGGTGTTACCTAAGGAGTTGCTCTATGTCCATCCAAAGGGTTCGTGCATTTTTCGACGCCCACGGCTTGGCATCTCGTGTACAGGTTTTTGATGTATCCAGCGCCACAGTCCCCCTTGCCGCCCAGGCCGTAGGGGTAATCCCCGCCCGTATCGCCAAGACCCTGTCCTTTCAATTAGGGGATGGCTGCATGCTGGTGGTCACCGCCGGGGATCAAAAAATCGATAACGCGAAGTTTAAGGCCAGGCTCGGCCAGAAGGCACGCATGCTCTCCCCGGAGGTCGTCCTCGCCCTCACCGGGTACCAGGTAGGCGGCGTGTGTCCCTTTGATCTTCCCCCCGACATACCGGTGTATCTGGACGTATCGCTGCAGCGCTTCGACACGGTCTTTCCTGCCTGTGGCAGCGCCAACAGCGCCATCGGACTGACCTGTGACGAGCTAACGCTATATGCCCAAGCCAGGTCCTGGGTAGACGTCTCCAAGGAGATTGCCTCGGAATGAGCAAGTGGAGCAGCATAAAAGAGCCTCGATGTACACAGTGTCCATCGAGGCTCTTTTTATGCATCCAGACCATACAGCCGCGCCTGTCGCAGCCATTGGTCGATTCGCTTGTTGGCCGCCACCCGTGAACGCATATCCAGTGGGATCCGCGACCACACCGTGTCGCAATATCCATGCAGTGGCGCCGTCACCACATAATGCTTACACGCCATGGAATCGCGGCCGTTGAGCCAGGCGATGACTGCGCTGTCACCCCAAGAGCATACCTGTAGCTCGATCTTACTATAATATGCATCCTCCAGAAAGCACACCTCGTACTGTGGGTTCCCGGTCATCAGATCCCGCATGCGCTTGAGCTGCGTAATCAGGTTTTGCGCCGTCAAAAAAATGCGCCGGCCACACATCTCGGTCATAGCATACACCAGACTACGGCGTTCCGACAGCACACTATCGATGGCACCGGCGGAGAAAACATGCCGGATCGGCGCCTGTCCAGGCGTGGCAGGCACCGGCCGCACCAATTGCGCAAATTCTTGTGATAGGCGGGTACTCTCTTGGGGTTCCATGCGGTACAGCCCTGCGTACTCCCCCACGGATAAAATCCCGAACTGGGGCAACTGCATGAACAGGTAACCGGGCTTGTCCGCGTATTCCATCACGCCGCTAAAATAGCCGCCGGGCTGTCGAAAGTAGCGGTAGTGCAACAACTGTACCGCCGCCGCCTTTCGCTGGAGACAACGATCCGCCACACGGGCGGCCTCCTGTGGTGCAAAGAGCAGCATCCCTCGCCACTGATTGCTTTGTGACGTCATAAACAGCTCTGCGCCAGCTTCCCCATCAATGGAGATTTCCACAGCTTCTAACTCGCGCTTGCGAAAATCGTCATAGTAAGCGCTCTGCACATGTCCGCGCAGGTGCGCCGCAAACCACATGCCCGAGATTTCGGCCACGTCACTGATACGAAAATCCGTGCGCAGCACCGCCGTCAACCGAAGACCTCGGTTGAACAGTCGCGTCAGCCTTTGCTGTATGCGTTGGGTCATCTGGCCGCTGGTAAATGCCTCAAGCCCATGGGGACAATGCAATATCACCTCGCTGCGCCCCGTGGTGCGCAACTGCTGCTGCATGGCCTCCAGGACGCGCTCGATGGACTGAGCACCACGCAACGCCCTGTCTGCCGGGGCCTGCACCTCCAGCATGCTGGCCAAAGAAGCATTCCGTAATCCCGGCCTACTCTCAACCAGGGCACGCAGAGAGGACATCGTCCGTCGGCGATAGTCCGGATCCATTTGCCCCGGTTCGGCCAGCCATTGCATCAACGCCGCAAGCTGGGACTGATCGCCCTCCAGCTTCTCCCCCGGCCGCAAAACATGCAACAAATGTGGAATCACCGGCTCCGGCCGCTGGGCATCCATCTGCCAAAACACTTGACCCATGCGCTTCACCCAGGGGCGACCCGGCATAATGCGCCGTCCTCCGGTGCGCCATCGGCTCACCAGGGACATATCGGCCTCCAATGCCATGGACACATCCTGCGGTGATGCCTCCAGGACATCCATCAGCACCGCAAAATTTGTTCCCTTTTGTATCATCTTGTGTCTCCTCGTTTCACAGACCACTATATATGCGACACATTAGCATCATACAAAATCATGGCAATTCTGTCAATTACAGCAAAATTAACAATTGTGACAAGTTAGGTTTTCTTGATGTTTCACGTCAACTTCAGATATTCTTCTTCATATTTATGAAATTGACGTTCATAATAGCGTTTACAGAAAACGGAGACCACTATATACTGGGCATGAGAAAAGTGACAACCGTGCCGAACAGCGTCGAAAGCTACCGCGGCCCCGGTTGTGACCATAGGCAGATTTCAGTCCATGGGTCTCGCGAAGATACGCCCGACATGCTGATGTCGGCTATTGCCGCGTGCCCCAGCCAATCTGGTGTTCCGGGTCTGTTGCGTACGTCGTCGTGGTGTTCGTGTAGAGGGCGCGATCATAACGAGGCTGTTCGGCGCGGCATGCCCTGAATAAAAAACTGAAAGGACTTTACGAAAGGAAAATGGAAAGATACGCAGTGATCTTGGCCGGCGGGAGCGGCAAGCGGCTATGGCCCCTTTCCCGCGAAAAACGGCCCAAGCAGTTCCTGGATCTATTGGGTAGCGGTCCCCTGCTCGTCAACACAATCGAGCGCCTGGACGGTGTCATTGATCGGGAGCATGTCCTGATCGTCGGAGGCGAGAGCCAGCGCGAATCCCTACAGGAGGCGGTTCAGGGCGTCATTCCGCAGGAGAACATTCTCTTTGAGCCGCTGGGCCGCAACACCGCCGCTTGCATCACGTTGGCGGTACGTCATGTGCGCCGGCTCTCCCCGGACGCCACGGTGGCCATCTTCCCCGCCGACCACCACATCAGCGATGTGGACGCCTTTCGCAATGTGCTAATGGACGCCCTTTCGGCGGCGGAGCAATCCCCCTATATCGTCACCATCGGCATCACCCCCACCTTTGCGGCGACGGGGTTTGGTTATCTGCGCTTCGCCAAGGCGGTTCCCAACCTGCGGGATGCCTACCATGTGGCCGCCTTCGTGGAGAAACCCGACGAGGCGCGGGCCACGGCCTATGTCCAAGCGGGCTCCTACCTGTGGAATAGCGGCATTTTCGTGGCCAGGGCCGGGCTGATGTCCAATTGCATCCAAGCTTTCTTGCCCAAGATGTACGGCAGCATCGCCCGGGCGTACGCCGCGCTGCAAGCCGGACGCCAGGAGGAAGCCACAGAGGCCTACGCGGCACTGCCCAGCATCTCCTTTGACTTTGGCGTGATGGAAAAGTGCCGCCAGATCATCGTGCTGCCTGGGGACTTTGGCTGGAGCGACCTGGGCAGTTTCGAAGCCATTCACGACATCGCCTCCAAGGACGAGTGCGGCAACGCGCTGCTGGCGGGCCGTTGTTTGACCGTGGATGCCCACAATATCACCCTCTACTCCAGCAAGAAGCTTGTGGCCGTCACCGGCGTTGATGATCTGGTGGTCATTGACACCGACGACGTACTGTATTTGACCCGCGCCGGAAAGTCGCAGCACGCCAAGGAGATCGTTTCGCAACTGCG
>JAVBUS010000099.1:0-7586 GCA_031555125.1 Eubacteriales bacterium
ATGTTTTCCTAACGGAAAACTCCCCGCCCGACCGGCAAAGCCGGTCGATACGATCTCAATTTGAAGGGACCGAGGCCCCTTCATTCATCCCCAAATCGGAAAACCTACTTTGTTGATGGCCTGAGGGGGCTGTCTCGCCCAACGCGAGACAGCCCCCGTAGCCTGTTTTTGCAAGGATTTCCTCCGCGTCGCGCCTTCGGGCTGCTAGCCAGGCGACAAAGCCCTGGCGATCTATTGCGCGAAATCATACGAGAACGAGCATCAGTGTGCGTCCACCATCAGCATGATCTTGCCGTGTACTTGGGACGGATCCTTGTACAGGGCAAAAGCCTCCGCCGCCCGATCCAGGGGGAAGCGCCTAAAGATGAACCCTTCATCAAAGCGCAGCTGACCGGTGGCAAAGTAGTGGGCGGTCATGCTCCACTCCTTGCCCGGGAAGGGTGCCGAATAGCTCATCCAACTGCCGGTGAGCCTAAACTCCTTGCGGTTCATGCATTCCCACTGCTTGGGCGTAAAGGTCAGGTCCACATGGGGCGTGCCGATGAAGCACACCTGGGCCTTGCTACCCGCCAGCCCAAAGGCCATGCCCATGGTGACGATGCTGCCTGCGGTCTCGTAGACCTGGGAAAACCCATGTCCGCCGGTCAGGGCCAAGGCGGCCTCCATAAAGCCCGCTTCCCGGGTATCGATGGCGGCATCTGCGCCCATGCGCTTGGCCAGGCCCAGCCGGCCCGGGTCGATGTCAAAGGCCACCACGCGCTGGGCACCGAAAATCTTGGCCCACTGGATGGTAAAGATGCCGATGGTACCGCAACCCAGCACCGCCACCGTGCCGCCGCCCCGGGCGTCGTTAAGCAAAATACCGTGGAGGGCAACGGTGGAGGGCTCAAACATGGCCCCTTGTTCGTAAGAAATGGTGGGATCGAACACCACAGCATTGCGGGCCGGCATCACCACATACTCGGCGAAGCTGCCTTGCTCCCGGGAGCCGATAAAGCTATACCGTTTGCACAGCGCATAATCGCCTCGCTGGCAATCCTCGCACACCAGGCAGGGTTTTAGCGGTGCGCCGGAGACCCGGTCCCCCGGCCGGATGCCGGACACGTCGTCGGCCACCTCCACCACGTCCCCGGCGAACTCGTGGCCCAGCACCACCGGGTAAAAGTGTGCCCCGTTGTGCAGCACCCTGGGCACGTCGCTGCCACAAATCCCGGTGGCGCGGACGCGGACCTTGACGGTGCCGGGCACCAGCTCCGGGGTTGGAAAGTCGTCGTACCGGATGTCCTCGTTGCCATACAATACCGCTGCTTTCATGGGTGCTCTCCTCCTGCCATGATGGGTCGAAGCCGTTCGTACAACGACCGATAGATTCTGTATCCCCGGGCATAGACGTCGGCATGCCGGGGCTGGGGCTGATGCTCCCGGCGCAGGGTCACGGTGCGGGTCACCGCCTCCTCGAAGTCGCCATAGACCCCCGTTCCCACCCCGGCCAGCATGGCCGCCCCCAGGGTGGTCGCGGTGTCCGAAGCGGGCACCACTACGGGTTTGCCGGTGACGTCGGCCTTGATCTGGGTCCAGACCAGGCTGTTGGCCGCGCCGCCCATGGCGCGCAGCACTTGGGGCATGGCCCCGGCATGGGCCGCCGCCTCCAGATTGTGTTGCAGGGCGTAAGCCACGCCCTCCATGGCGGCCCGGATCATGTGCCCCCGAGTCTTTGTAAAGTCCAGGCCATAGAATATGCCCTTGGCGTTGGCGTCCCAGATGGGTGAACGCTCCCCGGCCATGTAGGGCAGGCAGATCAGGCCGTCGCTGCCGGGGGGCACTTGGGCAGCCAGTTCATTCATTTGATCAAAGGAGAGTTCCGGACAGATCTGTTCCCGGATCCAGCGGAGCATGCCCCCGCCGCCCACGGTTCCGCCCTGGAGCAGCCACCGTCCAGGCACTACGTGGAAGCCAAGGATCAACCGGGGATCGGCTTGAGGCGCGTCCAGGCAGATGCTCATGCCCCCGGCCTGCCCCCCCTGCTCCTGGGTCTCCCCAGGGTGCAACACCCCGGCGCCCAAGGTGCCGCAGGCGGCGTCCAGGCCCCCCGCCACCACCGGCGTTCCGGCCAATAGCCCGGTCTGGGCCGCAGCGGTCGCGCTGACCCCCCCGATAATCCGGTGGGGAGCGACGATATCCGGCAGCAACCGGGGATCCACCCCCAACGCCGTGCACAGGCCTGTATCCCAGCAGCCCCCGCGCATGTCGAAGCAGTGGAGGCCGTACCCCTGAGAAAGATCCTGGCTCATGACGCCGGTGAGACGGTAGGCGATGTAACTGTTGGATTGTAGGATCTTTACTGCCCGCTGATACACTTGGGGAAGGGACTGCTTGTACCACAGGATCTTTGGCAAGGTGTACATGGGTTGGAGCGGATTGCCACAGCACGCGAAGACGATCTCCTCGCCCACCTGGCGCCGCAAGTCGTCGCAAATGCCTTGGGCCCGGGTGTCCGTCCAGATGGGGGTGGGTGCCAGTACGGTTCCCCCCGCGTCCACGGCGATGGCGGACCAGCTTTGTCCGTCGATGCCAATCCCCGCGATGTCCGAGGGGGCGATCTCCGCCGCCGCCAGCGCCTCCCGAGTGGCCCTGCACACGGCCTGCCACCAGTCCACGGGGTTCTGCTCCGCCCAGCCGGACTGAGGATAGTACACCGGGTACCCGGCGTTGCGCTGTGCCGTCACCCTGCCGTCCGGTGTAAACAGCGCGACTTTGCAGGCCGAGGTACCGATGTCGATGCCCAACAGATGCGTCGCCATGGTTACGCCTTTCCCTCACTGCCGCACAGGCGGATCCGATCGCACACCAGGGCCTGGACGGCCTGACGCCCCACCTTCAAAAAGGCCTTGGGGTCGATGAGTTCCGGCGCATCCGCCAGGGCCTGCCTGACGGCCTGGGTGAAAGCGATGCGCAGCTCCGTGGCGTAGTTGACCTTGCACACCCCCCGGACGATACAGGCCCGCACCTGATCCTCCGGCACGCCCGATGTGCCGTGGAGCACCAGGGGCACCGGCACCACCGCCTGGATCTCCGCCAGGCGCTGCAGATCCAGCTTTGGTTCCCCCTTGTATACCCCATGGGCGGTGCCGATGGCCATGGCAAAGGAAGCCACGCCGGTGCGGGCCACAAAGTCCGCCGCCTGGGCAGGATCGGTATACTGTACGCCCCCTGCCCCATGCCCGTCCTCCTTGCCGCCCACGGTACCCAACTCTGCCTCCACCGGGACGTCCCCTGCCATGACCACCACGCGGCGGGTCAGGGCAATGTTTTCTTCCAGCGGCAAGGTGGATCCGTCGATCATGACGGAGGTGTACCCCTGCCGGACAGCTTTCTCCGTCAGGGCAAAGCTGTTGCCATGGTCCAGGTGGAGGGCCACCGGCACACTGGCATCCTGTGCCAGGCTGGCCACCATGCCCGCAAACACGCCGGGGGACGCATAGCCCAGGGTTCCCGATGTGGTTTGGACGATGACCGGGGCACGCATCTGCTGGGCGGCGGCGACCACAGCTTGGGCCATCTCCATGTTCTCTACATTAAAGGCGCCCAGGGCGTAGTTGTTTTGCCGGGCGTCCAGCAGCAGCTGTTTCGTGGATACCAATGGCATAGTGTTGCCCTCCTACATCGCGCGATTGTGCCTATATTATACAAAACAGCCTGCGGCTTGACAACCGCCGCAGGCTGTTGGGGGGCGCAGATTATGTACGGGGCACCACGGGTAGCTCCGTCATGCGCAGATTGGTGCATCCATACGGGATGAAGGTGGCTGTCTCCACTGGCGCAATGGGTGCGCGCCCCGGATTATGGGAAGCACAGCCGCGTAGCACCGGCCATTCCACCTGGCGAACGGGCACCTGCGCCGATACCGGTGCACCCTGTGGCGAAAAGGGGCAATCCCCCACCGGATGCTCGGTAAAGACGATATCCCGCAAGCCTTCCGACGCGCAAACACCCATGTTCCAGGGCGTAGTGGGGCGAATCTCGAAGTCCCCATGGGGCAACTCGTGGCCGGGCTTGTAGGTGTTGTATTGGGTCCATTGCTCTCCCAGGCGCAGGGCGTACACCAGAGGACCGCGGAGGATAGACACCAGGCCGTTGGGGCGCTGTGCCACCTCAACCTCCATGGGCAGGTGCAGAATCACAGCTTCGCCGCGCCAGACGCGAGCGATACGCAAATATTGGCCCGGCGTGCAGGGATAGCGCTCCTCGCCCACCTGCGCGGTAGCGCCCTTGGCCCACTGGGGAATGCGCAGCAACAGGGGCACTTCACCGCCGGACTGCACCGTGATGCGTACCAGGTCGCGGAAGGGATACTCGGTATCGATCTGTATGGACAAGGGCTGTCCCTGGTGTGTGGCATCCAGTGCACAGGGCAGGTAGGTATTGACGGAGACGCCATCCTGGGCCTGATAGAACACCGACTGAATCAGCTTGGGCCAACCCTGGGACAGATTGGCGGTGCAGCAGCCGAAGTCCGGTTCCAGGCCAAAGGTGTTGGCATCTGCCTTGTTGGTGCGATAGATGCGGTCCTCCTCAATGGTGGCCTGCATCTGATTGACCTGCTGGACATACTGGTGACTCCACATGGTGGGGTCAAAGGTGGCGGGCCAAGCGTTGAAGGCGATGCGCTCCAGTCGGTCGCCCCAGGACGCATCCCGCTCCGCAGCGATCAAGTATTGCAAGGAATACATGTACTCCGCCACCGCACACAGTTCGGTGCCCTGGGAAGGATTGAGTCCCGCCAAACACTCGTCCCCGGTGAACACGCCGGTGACACTGCCGTGGTGGGCATCCAACTGGGATACCATCCGATGAGCCGCATCCAGGGCTTCCGGTCCCTGGGTGCGGGCCAGCATAGCCGGAGATTTCAGCATCATGGCGTTGTTCACCACGTGGTTCATTTGACTCCAGCGCCCCTGGGGATTGGGCTCCCGCATGGGCCAATCGCCCTGGAAAAAGCCGCACCAGTCAAAACCCTGTGCCCGGAGCTTTTCCGCCAAGTTGCATAGCCACTGTTCCGGCCTGCGGGCATACAGCCAGTCGATGGCCACCCGGCACTCGTACCAGCGGGTGGCCGCCCAGTCGAACAGCGTCGTGTAGTCGATGTGCTTGTCCAGGCACTCCAGGGCACGATATACCGCCTTCTCGATGCGGGGATCCCCCGTAGCATCCTCCCACACCACCAGCACCTTCAGGATCAGGAACAGGCCCCATACATCATAGGTGTGGCGCTCCTGCTGGGTCTTGGTGGGACAGAGCCAACCGTCCTCCTGCTGGCGGGCCAGGATGGCATCGATGTAGCGCTTGGCGCGGGCTTTTCCGTCCTCATCCCCGCGCAAAAAGACCAAGGGAATAAACCCATCCAGCCAGTAGGGCATGCGTTCCCACCCCTCGGCAGTGCCACCGATCCATTGGGAATCCTTGATGTCCGGCCAAAAGTGATCCAGATGGCCGGAAAGGCCCTCGGCCTGGATCCGCAGCTGATTGGCGTACCAGCCCCGAGGAGATAACTGCCTGAGTGAAAAGGGCGTCTGGGTCTGTGGGCCGATGGTGCGCTGCATGGTGTGCTCCTCCTCCGTGCATCGTGTTGTAACCTACTCTTTGAGGCCGGAACCGACGTTGAGTCCGGTCAAGAAAAACCGCTGGGCCCCCAGATAGATCAGAAAGGTGGGGATCATCGCCATGACACTGCCGGCCATCACGCGCACCTGGTGGCCGTTTTCCGCTTGTTGCAGGTTGCGCATGCCGGGGGTCAGCGTCATGCGCTCGGGGGATTGCAGGGCGATGGCGGGCCACATGAAGTCGTTCCATGCCCCGGTGAAGGCGAATAGCGCCACCACGGTGAGCACCGGACGTAACAGCGGCAGCATAATGGTCAAGTAGACGCGAAACTCCGATGCACCGTCAATGCGGGCGGCTTCATCGATATCCTTGGGGATGCCCTTGAGAAAGTTGCGGACCAAAAAGATATTGAACACCCCGGTGACGCTGGGCAAAATAACGGCCGGGAGACGGTTAAGCCACTTGAGCCACGCCATGATTTGATACAAAGGCACCATGTTGACCACACCGGGAAGCATAGACAGGGCGAATACCGTCCAGAAGATGGTCTCCTTGCCCTTAAACTGCAACCGCTCATAGGCATAGGCCGAGGTGGACGTGATAACAACCACCAGTACCGCCGAGGAAACGGAAACGATGAACGAGTTCATGAACCAGGTCACAACCGGCGTACCCTTCATGCCGAACAGATACGTATAGTTCTCAGTCGTCCAGGTATTGGGGGTAATGTTGCGCAGCTTAAAGAACTGTTTGGCCTCCTGGGTTGGCTTAAAGGATGTCATCAGTGTCCAAAAGACCGGCATGATCCACACGATGAGCAAAAGAAAAAGCAATACAAAGGCAATCCATTTGCCCAGGTTGCGCTGCGCAGTCATGCCGGCCGGTAACCGGCGGCGTGAAACATCGTTTATATTCTGTGCCATATCACTCTCTCCCTTCTACTCGTTGCCACGCATTAGGCGGAACTGGACAAAGGATACGGCAAACACCACGACGCCCATGACCAGCGCCATGGCGGCAGCCATGCCCGGGTCGCTGCCCGACGCGCCGAATCCCATGGCAAAGATATACATGAGCATGGGTTTTGTGCTGCGCCTTTCAAATCCGTTGACCATGGCCACGATAGGCCCGCCCTTGCCGTCTACGTTGAACATGAGGGGCTGCCCATAGATGTTGAACTGTTGGATTACGTTGGCGATGGCGGTGTACATCAGCGGATAGCGCATGCCCGGGATTGTAACATGCCAAAAGCGCTGCCAGGCATTGGCGCCATCCACCTGAGCCGCCTCGTACAAGGAAGGCGAAATGCTCGCCAGGGCACTTTGGTAAATAATCATGTTAGAGCCCGCGCACCACCACACCGTGATGGTGACCAGGGCGATCCAGTTCATGGGGACGTCCCCCATCCACTTGATCTTGGCGATGCCGAACACCTGGCCTAAAAAGAAGTTGATCAGGCCCGCGTTGGTATCAAACATGTAGTTCCAACTGGTCATGACCACGGAGATGGACAGCAATGCAGGCAAGTAGCACAGGGATTGAAAGATGCGACTGCCCTTGCACTTGGTGTTGAGGCCGATGGCCAACAATAGCGGGATGACAATCTGGAACGGTACGGTGAAGATGACAAACTTGAAGGTGGTGGATAGGCCCCAGCGCAGGTAGTAGTAGAACATCGATTCCTTGTCGAACAGCAAGGTCTTGAAGTTCGCTAAGCCCTCCCACACCGGGGGTTTAGCCAACTTCCAGTCCGTAAACGCGGCATAGACACCGGTGACGACCGGGATCATGAAAAAAACCACAAATGGAATTAAGTGTGGCAACAAAAACAGATACGGGGTCCAGCGCTGCCGCAAGCTCTTGCGCCCGGGTTTTTTGATGGTTCCTTGAACGGTCATATGGTTCCCCTCCCTTCGCCCAGCAGGCGGCACCTTAGCATAATCGAAGGGACGCCAGCAGGGCACACGCCCTGCTGGCATCTCGGT
>JAVBUS010000051.1:0-3069 GCA_031555125.1 Eubacteriales bacterium
TCGGCAGGGAACCATGCCCAGGGCGTGGCCCTGGCTGCCAGCAAGTTTGGCGTGCCCGCTACCATTGTGATGCCGGAAGGGGCACCTTTGGCCAAGGTGACGGCCACCAGAGCCCTGGGGGCCAAGGTGGTGCTCCACGGCGCGGTGTACGACGATGCGTACAAGCATGCCGTAGAATTGCAGCAGGCCGGTGGCGCGGTTTTCATTCATCCCTTTGATGACCCCATGGTCATCGCTGGCCAGGGCACCATCGGCCTGGAGATCCTGGAGGATCTGCCGGATGTGGACACGCTGGTGGTGCCGGTTGGCGGCGGTGGGCTGGTTGCGGGGGTTGCAGTGGTGGCAAAGGCTACGAATCCGCGCATTCGGGTGATCGGAGTGGAGGCCAGCGGCGCCGCCTGCATGGGCGCGTCCCTGTTGGCGGGGCGGGTGGTGACCCTTAACCGCGCCAGCACCATTGCCGATGGCATCGCCGTCAAAACCCCCGGCACAAACACATTTGCGCTCTGTCGGGAGTATGTGGACGAGATGGTGTCCGTGGACGACGACGAAATCGCCCAGACCATTCTCTTTTTGATGGAGCGCTGTAAAATCGTTACCGAGGGTGCCGGCGCGGCGTCGGTGGCGGCCATCATGGGCAACAAGTTTCACTGTGCGGGCAAGGTGGCGGCCATCCTGTCCGGGGGCAACATCGATGTGACGGTGCTGTCTAATATCATCGATAAGGGCTTGTTAAAGGCCGGACGCTTGGTGAAGCTGCGCACAGTGATTGAGGATAAGCCCGGCCGGTTGCATCTGCTGCTGAAGGCTGTGTCCGAAACAGGCGCAAACGTGGTTTCCATCCAGCACGACAGAGCCCATCTGGAGGCGGGCATCGGATTAGCTATGATGGAGCTGGTGCTGGAGACCCAGGATCGCGACCACGTGGGTCGCGTCATCGAGTCTATGGAGCACCATAACTTCCGCCTCATTGATCTGTAGGAAAGAGAGCCAGGTATGAAAAAACAAGGAGACCTAACCAGCGGTGGCATCTTAAAAAAGCTCCTGTTGGTTGCCATCCCCATCATGGGCACGTCCCTGCTGCAGATGGCCTATAACCTGACGGATATGTTCTGGCTTGGGCAACTCCGGGGGGAAGCCTCTGTGGCGGCGGTTGCGGCATCGGGCAGCGCGGGCATGTACCTGTGGCTGTCCATGGCGTTTTTGTTAGTGGGTCGCATGGGTGCGGAGATCGGCGTTTCCCAGAGCATCGGACGCAGGGATCTGCCTGCGGCACAGGGATATGCGCAAGGGGCTATTTTGTGGGCGGCGGGACTGGGTGTGTTGGTCGGCATCCTGATGGCGGCGCTGAATCGCCCCCTGATCGTGGCCCTCAACATTCACGATCCTGTCCTGGTGCGTGACGGTGGCGATTATTTGGCTATTGCGGCCATTGGAGGCCCCTTTTCCTTTGTCGGCGCGGCCATCACCGGCGTGTTCAACGGCTCCGGTAACTCCAAGGTTTCCTTTCAGGCCAACATGATCGGTCTGGTCGTCAACATGATCCTGGATCCGTTGATGATTCACGTATTCGGATGGGGAATCCATGGCGCGGCCATCGCGACGGTGTTGGCCCAGATCATTGTGTGCGTGCTGTTTGTGGTGTTTTTGCGCGGCCATGCACACCGTCCCTTCGAACAGTTCCTGTTCCGTGTCCGCCCGCAAATGGTGGTGCTCAAGCAGATTGTGCGCTGGAGCCTGCCCACCTGTGTGGAGAGCTTCTTTTTTACCCTGCTGGCCATGGTGACCTCCCGTTTGGTCAACGCCTATGGCGGCCACGCCATGGCGGCCCAGCGCATTGGTGCGCAGATTGAGTCCCTGTCCTGGCTCATCGGCGGTGGGTTTGGCACGGCGGTCACCGCCTTCATGGGTCAAAACTATGGTGCCCGCAAGTGGGCTCGCATTCACCGCGGCTTCCGCCTGTCCATGCTAGCCATGGCGGTATGGGGGATCATCGTCACCGTGGGTATGTACTTTGGCGGCCGCCTGCTGTTTTCCATTTTTGTGCAGGAGGAAGCGGTACTGGCATTAGGGGAACGGTATTTGCGCATCTTTGCCACCTGCCAGCTCATGACCTGTGTGGAGGCGGTAGCCGCCGGTGCGCTGCGGGGCATGGGCCGGACCAAGCCCCCGGCGATGATTTCCACCGTCTGCAACGGAATCCGAGTGGCCTTGGCATTTGCCCTGGACGCGGCTTGGGGATTGTACGGCGTGTGGTGGGCGGTGACGCTGTCCGCTGTTTTGCGGGGCGTGGTGATGCTTTGCTGGTACCTGTACTATGCCAGTCACCAACCTAAGGAAGATGAGCTTTTGCCAACCCCGGCAGAGGCATAATCGGTTACTGTGTGACAGAAGAAGGAGGATGGACATGAAACTGACTTGTTATGGCACCGCCGCCGCAGAGGCGATCCCCGCATTGTACTGTTCCTGCGCGGTATGCGAGGCGGCCCGGCGCGTGGGTGGTAAGGAGATCCGCACCCGCCACAGCAGCACGGTGGATGGCGACATTCAGTTCGACCTGGGACCGGACTTTTTGTATCATGTGCAAAATCTTGGGTTGGAGCCGCGCAACATCACCACCCTGATGATTTCCCACGCCCACGAGGATCACTTTATTCCCTCGCAGATTCGCCTGCGCCAACCGCCCTTTTCGCTCACACCGCTCTCGCGCCTGAAGGTGATCGCCAACCCCCAGGTGTTGTCTATGCTGGTGGACGACCCGGACTGCGCGGAGCGCTGCAACATGGAGCTGATCACCGCGGTGGCCTTCGAGACCATTGTCATCGATGCGCATACCCGGGTGACGCCCCTGCCCGCCAATCATGGGCAAACCGTGGGGGGCTGCATGCTGTACCTATTGGAGCGGGACGGCAAAAAGCTGCTGTACGCCCACGATACCGGCATCTTCCCCCCGGAGGTCTATGCGTATCTGGCGGGCAAGCAGATCGATGCTATCACCCTGGACTGCACCGGCGCTTTCCGGGATGCCGGAACGTCTCATCTGACCATCGCCAGGTGTGCGGAGACCTT
>JAVBUS010000144.1:0-14213 GCA_031555125.1 Eubacteriales bacterium
GCGTACATCTATTTGGATTTAGTATGATAGGCACCATCAAAAAGGGCTTCCGTGCAGGCGTTTTTTGCCAGCACGGAAGCCCTTTTATCAGTGGATACGTCCCACCAAGAATCGGAAAGCGGCGTATCAAACCGACACCTCTCATTTTACCCAGCGGATTACTGCCGCTTTATGAATGAAATCGCCGTTGCGCCCGGCCCTGCGTGCGTCCCCACCACCGCGCCGATCTCGTGGCACAGCGTGTCTGCCGGGCTGCCATGGGGAAAGATGGCCTGCTCCAGCGGCGCAACGCGATCCGGGGCGTGGGTATGCCCCATAATGACCAGGGAATCGGCGTCGACGCCATCCTTCGCCACCCGGTCTGCCACCCAAGCGTGGGCATTTTTTTGTCCGCGGGTAAGCCCCGCCATGTTGACGATGCCGTCGTGGACACTGACCACGGGCTTAAGCCGCAGCACGCCGCCCACCACCGATCCCACCGCCGACAAGCGCCCGCCCTTGTGCAGATAGGTCAAGTCATCGATGATGGCGTACACCGCCACCCGCTCCCTGGTATCCTCTAGCATCTGGGCGATGTCCTGGGCGGATCGGCCCGCGTTGCGCATGGCTACTGCGCGGTCCAATAGCACCGCCATGCCTATGGTGACCGTTCGGCTGTCTATGACGCGAATATCGGCCTGGGGATATTCCTCGCGGGCGATACACGCCGACTGATACGTGCCGCTAAGCTGGCCGGAGAGGCAAAGCACCACCAGGGAATCCCCGCGTTCCACATAGGGCAAAAAGCGCTTGATAAACGTATCCGGGTTCACCTGGGAGGTGGTGGGCAGGGCTTTGGACGCGGTCAAGCGTTGATAAAAGCCCTCTATCGTGATGTCGACCCCTTGCAGATAGGTGGTACCATCAAACACGACACCCAGAGGAACCACATCGATGTCCCACTGGGCTTGAAGCTGTTTGGGCAAATCCGCCGTGCTATCCGTCATCAAACATACCGCCATGATCGTACACCTCGTCTTATGAATTGGGTTTTAGGCAACGCCGCACAAATCGGCCAGTCGTCCACAGGGATCTTTTCGTGCTGGTCTATGTCGCGCTTGCGGTCGCCGTGGCGCGGCCACGGCTTCCTCCAGGCTCCTCGATCAGTGCGAAAATCTCTCGCGTGGCCAACGACTCTCCCTTGTGCGGTGTACCTTAGCGCTTCCCGGATGCGTTCCGCTCCATGTACCCTTCAAAAAAGCTGGTCAGGGAGGAGAGGGCCTCGTGCAGGACCTCCAGCTGATGGTCCGTCAGGTTTTCTTGCACGGCGGACACCATATGCGCATGGAATTCTGCGTGGTGAGCGTTGGCTTCCTCGCCACGCTGGGTCAGGCGCACACGCACGACGCGCTTGTCGTCTGTGGCCCGCTCGCGCAGCAGGTAACCCTTACGCTCCAATGTCGTCACCGCCACGGTCAGCGACCCCACGGTGATACCCAATCGCCCCGCCACCGCCGACATGCTGTTGTCGTCCACGGCGTCGCCCACGGCCTCCAGCACATGCATCTCGCGCACGGAAGCATCTGTAAACGCGCCCACGCCCAGCGCCTGTTCTTCAATATCCAGGATATCGTTGAACAGTCGAACCAATACATGGTTCAAAGATTGTTCTGGATTCGTCATAGTGATCCTCCATGCATATTTTGGTGCTCAAAATTGCATCTTATCATAACATGTTGATACAAAACTGTCAACGCTTGACTGGCTTGTGCACATTTGCTATGATGTGCCTATCCGGACGAGAGCGAAAGGGTGACGGAAGATGAAAAAGGACTGGATTCGTACTTTGTTGGTGGAACCCATCGCCTTGCGCCAGCCGGTGGTGCTTCAGCGAAAAAAGCTAGACGCCGTACCGCTATACTGCGTGCCGCTGGCCTATAGCAGTGCGCTGGTCTTGGTGGCGCTGTACACCGACTTCCAGCTAGATGGATACCAGGTCGTGCGTCTGCGGGATATTTCCGGCATTCAGGCCGATGCGCGCACCCACTTTCACGAGCGGATCCTGGCCGCCGAGCAAGTGCAGCCCTTGATGGTGTCGCCGGATTTGTCTATCGCGGACTTTCCGTCACTGTTGGCGGAACTGTACGCCCGCGACATCCCGGTGATCGTACAGAGCGACAGTGGGGGCATCCTGCTGGGCCCGATCGCCAAGGCAGGCAAGAACAAGCTGCGGGTGCGCTATATCGACGCCGAGGGCCGCGCGGACACCGAGGTGACCCGTATCGCGTACGAGGATATCGCCTCGGTATGTTTCGGCACCCGGTACCTGGACATGGTGACACGGTACGCCACCTTCTCTGATACGGAGGATCCGGAAGACCCGGATACACCGGATGAGACCGAGACGCCGGAGGATGCCCGGGAACCTGAAAACCCCCATGCCATGGGGCCCATGGATGCGGCGCAGGAAGCCGACGCGGAAACGGCGGATGCCGGGACGCCCGACGGGGAGACCACCCATCGCTTGGCGCAAGAGAAGCTGCGGGTAGAAGCTGCCCGCCTGGCTGCCTTGTGGAAAGGGCGAACCTGACATGCATGGAGCGCAAAATGCGCCCGCAGACCATCAACAAAGTAGGTTTTCCGATTTGGGGATGAATGAAGGGGCCACGGCCCCTTGAAATTGAGATCGTATCGACCGGCTTTGCCGGTCGGGCGGGGAGTTTTCCGTTAGGAAAACATACCTACCATCACGAGCAAAGCGAGTCACGGCGCAAGCCGTGCATTCGAACGGAATGCAGGATGCATTTCGTTCGAGGGCGTCGACTTTGGCGACGCCCTGACGGGGATGTCGCCGCTGCGATGTCCCCGTTTTTTGTGGCAGCGCCGCCATATAGGGCGGTCGCGATGCATCCGCCGCGCCCTACAGCACCGAGCGTGAATACTCGGTGGGCGTCATATTGGCGATCCGCTTGAACTGTTTGGAGAAATAGTGGATCGATGTATACCCAAGCGCTTGGGCGATTTGGGTAAAGTTCATGTTCTCTTGCCGTATCAGCACTTTGGCGTGGTCAATCTTCATGCGGTTATGATAAGCGATAATGCCGCCCTGGGTGATGCGTTTGAACAGCTTTTGTGCATAGGAGACGCTGATCAGGTTGTCGCGGCAAATGGTCTCCAGCGTCAGGGAGCGGTGCAGGTTGTTCTCCAGGTACTGCACCAGGTTCTGAAACACCTTGTTGTTGTCCGGCAATGCGATGGGCGTGCCGGCCTGCAGGTTATTGGGTACTTCTCCGGCCCGGTGCAGGCCGATCAGGAACTGCTCCAACAGCGTGCGAATCATTTGCTCACCGCCGAAAGGCGGTTGCGCCACACGTTCCAGGCGCGTGATGTAAGGATCGCTCAAGTCGGAGCAAAAGGTCTGTGTGGCCTCTTCCAAAATGGCGTGCAGATACCCCCTGAGCTCCGGCGAAATGGTGGCCACGTACCGATCAAAGAATGCCATGGCCGGATCGTTGCACACAAAGGATAACACCACCAAGTTCGGCGCGATGACACCGTTGGCATACACGGCATGGAACTCGCCGGGCTTGTGGAAGATGATCTGATCCTTTTGCAAAGAAAGACGGCTGTCCCCGGCAAGAACGTCCACGCTGCCCTTGTCGACGTACAGAAACTCCCAGAAGTCGTGGGACTCGCCCTCGAAGCGGAAATTGGCGCTGTACTCAAAATAATGCGCGGTGACAATGCTGCCGACGTGAAACTCTGACGAGAGTGTGGTAAATTCAAACGCCACTGCGGTACCTCCCTTTATACGCGTTCCGCGATGCGTCGGTGCGAGTTGCCGGAGACGATGGTGGCCTCGCTGCTCATGCGAACCGGGCCGGTGGTGCCGGAAGCGCCCTGGCGGATGCGCTTGAGCACCAGTTCCCCCGCCAAACGGCCCAACTCCGCCGGTTCCTGGTCCACATAGGTGAGCCGCAGGGCATGGTTTTCACCCAGGTTGGCATTTCCATAAGATACCACAGAGATGTCGTCGGGAATCCGCAGGCCAAGGGATTCCAGCGTGGATACCACCACTTCTGCCCGGCGGTTGTTTGTGGCAAACACCGCGGTGGGCCATGCGTCCCCGGGCAGCGAGGTAAACAAGTCCCGCAATGCCCGGGCGGAACCCGCCGTGTTGGCGCGGATCACGTACCGTGGTTCCGGCGCGAGGCCGTGGGCACGGAGTGCGCGCACAAAGCCATCCTGACGGCGCTGGGCCGCGGGGATGTGCGGCCCGCCGTTGACCAGCGCGATCCGCCGATGGCCGTTGGCCAGCAACATCTCGGTTAGGGTCTCGGCAGCGGTTTCATGATCCTCTGCCACCAGGTCAGCCTCTAATCCCGGCACACCGCGCTCCATAAACACCAGCGGCGCGTCGGTTTGTAAACGACGGAAGTAGGCGGCGTCGGTCTGGCAGGTGGCCAGGATCACCGCGTCCACCTTGCGGCTAAAAAAGTCACCCAGGATCCGCTGTTCGCCGGCGGCGTTGTCTTCGCTGCTTGCGATCATCAGGGCGTAGCCTGCAGCGGCCAGCACGCGCTCCGCGCCGCGAACCGCCTGCATCATGGAGGCGTTCGAGATATCCGGCACCACGATCCCCACCAGGAGGGTTCGGTTGGTCTTCATGCTCCGCGCCGCGGCATCGGGTACGTAGCCAAGCTCCGCGATAGCCTTGAGCACCCGAGCACGGGTTTGTTCGTTGACAGGATAGTTGCCGTTGACAACCCGGGAGACCGTCGACAACCCGACGCCGGATGCGCGTGCCACGTCGCGGATGGTCGCTTTGGCCATACGAGCTCCTCCTCAAAAGAAAACGTTTGCTTGTTTCTATATCATAGTGGGAAGCGCCCACTTTGTCAAGGGATAGTGGATAAAAAGAAAAGCACCGCAGGATACGGTACTTTTCGCAAGCATCATCGTTTTCCGTGGAGCGCCGGGCGGCAGGAAACCTGGCATTACCCCTCGGCGTCGTCCGATACCTCGCCGATGTGCAAGGAGGTCAGGATCGACATCAGCACCGGCAGCAGTGCGTCCTGGTCGCTTTGGGAGACGGTGCCGATCAAGGTTTGCACCATGCCATCGGCGCAGAGAAAGCGCAGGGTGTACGACAGCACCGGTTGGCCTTCCCGCTGATAGGAGTAGGCGATATACGCCCGATTGGTGGGCGCATCATACTGGTACGCCAGCTTTTGATACTGATCCATCCCGGAGATCTCAGCTTCCATTGCCTCCTCGGTAAAGCGTTCCAGCAGCACGTCTTGCGTGATTTCCAAATCCAGCGGATCCGCGTGGAGAACGCAGAGCTCCGCCATGCCGTCGGCAAAGGAGAACAACGCCTCTTCCTCGCCGGGTAGCAGGGATTCTAGGTCGATGTCCTCCTCTTCGTATACCGAAATCCAGTCGTCGGGCAGCGTCAGAGTAAAGGCGGCCTCTCCTGTGTATAGCTGCGCGTGGGCAGAAGCGCTGAACGTCAACAGGCAAGCGCAGACCGTGGCCAACAGTCGCATCAAGGCTTTCTTCATGATTTCCTCCATTTTCGCGCAGGACTACAGCGCGAACTCATAACATTGATACCAACCCAGGCCGTATGCGCCATACCCCAGATCCACGAGCCCGGTAGGCGCATAGCCCATTTTCATATACAACGCACGGGCGGGCGTATTCCCTGCATAGGTGTCCAGGCGCATACAGGTGCACCCCTGGGCCCGGGCGACGTCGTGCGCGGCGGCCAGGGCTTGGGCGCCGACGCCTTGCCGCGCTGCGGCGGGATGGGTCATGAACGTGTGCACCACCATCACCCGTTCCGGCGGTGCCTTCACGTGCCAATGGGCGCCAGCATAAGCCCCGGGCTGATCCCGGTTGAGAATCAGGGTGGCCGCAGCCGCTTCCGGTAGGGTGGGCAGTCGCAGCAGATACAGGGTGCCGGCGGCCAGGCCATCCTCGGCCTCGCGGGCGGTGGGATAAACGTCCCGGCGCCATCCTGGCCAGTTTGGGCCGCGTTCCAGGGAGGTCAGTACCGCGTCATATAGGGCCACCACCTGCGGAAGATCCGCTGCGGTGGCCAACGTCAGGGATTGATACACGGTTTTCTCCCCCATCAGATCACGATGTTCAGGATGCGGCCCGGCACATATACCAGTTTGCGGATGGGCTTGCCGTCCAGCAGCTTTTGTACCTCCGGGTGCTGGGGCATCACATAGGCGGCCTGCTCCGGGGTCATGCTGGTGGCGACCATCACGCGCCCCCGTACCTTGCCGTTGATCTGGATGGCGATCTCCGCCTCGTCGACCTGTAACGCGGTCGCATCCCAGGTGGGCCAGGGCTGTGCATACAACGGCGTGCCAAAGCCCTGTTGCTCCCACATTTCCTCGGTGATGTGCGGGGCCACGGGGTTAAGCAGCTTGAGCAGCGCTTTGAGCTCGCCCCGGGTGATCTGGCCTGCGGTAAAGAACTCGTTGACCAGGGACATCATGGCGGCGATGGCGGTGTTAAACTTCATGCGCTCATAGTCCTCGGTCACCTTTTTGATGGTGCCGTGGACGCTGGCGGCCAAGGGCTTGGAGATCGCTTCGCCATCGGTGAGCATTTCCTGCAGCCGCCATACACGGTCCAGGAACCGGCGGCAGCCCGCCGCGCCATTGGTGGACCACGGAATCGCCTGGTCAAAAGCGCCCATGAACATTTCGTACACCCGGAACGCATCGGCACCCAATTGATCCACGATGACGTCCGGGTTGATCACGTTGCCCCTGGACTTGGACATCTTCTCGCCGTTTTCGCCCAGGATCATGCCGTGGGAGGTACGCTTGGCATAGGGTTCGGGCACCGGCACCGCGCCGATATCGTATAGAAACTTGTGCCAGAAGCGGCTGTATAAAAGGTGCAGCGTGGTGTGCTCCATGCCGCCGTTGTACCAGTCCACGGGCATCCAGTAGGACAGGGCCTCTTGGCTGGCCAGGGCGCTGTCGTTGTGGGGATCGGTATAGCGCAGGAAGTACCAGCTGGAGCCCGCCCACTGGGGCATGGTGTCGGTCTCCCGGCGGGCCGGGCCGCCGCAGGCGGGACAGGTGGTGTTGACCCATTCCGTGATGGCGGCCAAAGGGGAGTCGCCGCTATCGGAGGGTTCATAATTCTGCACGTTGGGCAGCGTCACCGGCAGCTGATCCTGGGGCACGGCCACCCAGCCGCAACAGTCACAGTGCACCAGCGGAATGGGCTCGCCCCAATAGCGCTGGCGGCTAAACACCCAGTCCCGCAGTTTAAAGTTCACCTTGCGCTCGCCCAGCCCCTTTTCCGCCAGCCAGTCGGTGATGGTGCGCTTAGCGTCCGCCACCCGCAGGCCGTTGAGAAAGTCGGAGTTGACCATGGTGCCGTCCACCACATCGGTGTAGGCCGCCTCGGACACGTTGCCCCCGGCGATGACCTCCACGATGGGCAAACCAAATTTCTGGGCAAACTCCCAGTCACGGGTATCGTGTCCCGGCACGGCCATGATGGCCCCGGTGCCATAGGTTGCCAATACGTAGTCGCTGATCCAGATGGGGATATTGCGTCCCGTGGCCGGATTGACGGCAGCCACGCCCTGGAGCGCCACGCCGGTCTTGTCCTTGGCCAGCTCTGTGCGTTCGAAGTCGCTCTTGCGGGCTGCGGCGGCGCGGTAGGCCGTCACGTCGTCGAAGTTGGTGATCCTGTCCGCCAGTTGATCCACCAAGGGGTGCTCCGGGGCCAACACCATGTAGGTGGCCCCAAAGATGGTGTCGGGCCGGGTGGTGTAGACACGGATCTTCTCCTGGGCACTGCGGGCGTCCGCCAGGGCGAAGTCGACCTCCGCCCCCTCGCTCCGGCCGATCCAGTTGCGCTGTTGCAGCTTGACTTTTTCGATAAAGTCCACGGTGTCCAGTCCGTCCAGCAGCTTTTGCGCATAGTCGGTGATGCGCAGCATCCACTGGCTCTTGACCTTGCGCACGACCTCGCTGCCGCAGCGCTCACATACGCCGTCCACCACTTCCTCGTTGGCCAGGCCGCACTTACAGCTAAGGCACCAGTTCACAGGCATCTCGGCCTTGTAGGCGAGTCCCCGCTCAAACAGCTGCAAAAAGATCCACTGGGTCCACTTGTAGTAGTTGGGATCCGTGGTATTGACCTCTCGGCTCCAGTCAAAGGAGAACCCCAACCGCTGCAGCTGCTGGCGGAAGTGATCGATGTTCTGCTGGGTGATACCGCTGGGGTGCACCTTGTTTTTGATGGCATAGTTCTCCGCAGGCAGGCCAAAGGCATCCCAGCCCATGGGGAACAGCACGTTGTAGCCCTCCATCCGGCGCTTGCGGGCGATGATGTCGATAGCGGTGTTGGAGCGGGGATGGCCCACGTGGAGCCCCGCGCCGGAAGGATACGGGAACTCGATCAAGCCAAAGAACTTCGGCTTGCTGTAATCGGTCTTGGCGGTAAAGGCCTGTTGCTCGGCCCACAGTCGTTGCCATTTGCGCTCGATGGCACCGGGAGCATAGGGTTCGCGGTACATGGTGATTCCTCCTGTATCTGCTATGATGGGCTGTAACGAAGGAACAGCGCCCGCTCTATCGATCCGGTCGATAGAGACGAAACGCTGTTCCGTGGTACCACTCTATATTG
This sequence comes from Eubacteriales bacterium, assembly GCA_031555125.1. Taxonomy (GTDB): domain Bacteria; phylum Bacillota; class Clostridia; order Christensenellales; family Aristaeellaceae; genus WQXF01. The sequence goes on from JAVBUS010000144.1 coordinate 8,653, forward strand.
GCGGCCTGCCGTGACGCAGACTGCCCACTCTGGCGTGATAACGGACGCAAACCGTGCATGCAAGCGCTCCGGGGCGAGCGGGGTTCGTACCATGGGCTGCCTCGCACCAACCGGCAGCTCGCTGGACACAGGGACGAACCGATTCCCTTTCCTTGCGCGCGCAGGGGTCCTGCGCATTCATTTCGTACAGTATACGCGGCGTGGGCAGTGTTGTCAATCCCTTTGGCACCGCCGCAGGGCAAACGCATCGGCACATCGAAAAGTTTTGCCAAGAGGGCGAAGGCGGTGAACCGTGTGTGATGCCGGCTTGTCTAATAGGCGCAATGCATTGCAAATCAGAGTTGGGAAGGTACGCCATGAACAGAGCGAAGATTCAAAACTCGCAGGTGCTCAGCGCACGGCGCGGCGACCGGCAGGCCTTTTCCGTGCTGGTGACCGAATGCCAACAAACGCTTTACAGCGCCGCCATGGCCATTTTGCGCAACGAGCAGGATGCACTGGACGCTGTGCAGGATGCGATTTTTCTGGCGTGGCGTAAACTGGAATCGCTGCGGGAGCCGCAATATTTCACGACTTGGCTCACCCGCATCGTGATCCGCACCGCCATCAACCTGCGGCGCAGGCGAAGACCGCAGGCGGCGCTTTCGGAAATGGTGGTTGCGCTGCCGGAACGCGGTCCCGGGCGCGAAGCGGTGATCGATATTCGCCGCGCCATGTGTACCCTGGATGAAAAGACCCGCCTTTGTGCGGAGCTGTATTACTACGAGGGATTCTCTGTAGACGAGGTGGCAAGCGCCACCGGCATTCGCCCCGGCACCGTTAAGTCCAGTCTGTTTCGCGCACGCAAACAATTGCGCGAGGCGTTGAGGGAGGAGTACAATGCAGAAAGATAGAGAAAAACCCGGCATGCGGGCAGTGGTGCGGGCAGCCAGGCCGCTGGCCAGCCCAACTTTTGCAGCCGGGGTGCAGGATGCCCTGGCCCGCCTGCCGGAGCGCGGGGCGATTCGTCGGTCACGGGTGCAACGGGTTTCCGTTGTGGCTGCGGCGCTGGCGCTGCTCTTGGCGCTTGCGGGGCCGTCGCTGGTGCGGGCTGTGGCTCCGGTTTTCCAGCGGCTGTTTAGCCAAAGCGCCGAGCAGGTGCAGCGAGAGCAGGCCTTGCCAGAAGGCCGGCGGGTGGAGGAAAACTTGGCTGAGCGCGAGCAATACGTCCGCTCACACCGGGTGGAGGCGACGGCCAATCTGGCCGATATCGCCGTGGAACTGGTTAGTTTCTCGCTCTTGGCCGATCCAAACCAGCCGGGCAGCGGGGAGCTGGGCGTTGCCCTGGCCTTCCCCGGCGCACCGGAGGGTTTTGATCCTGCCAAGCTGGACTTTATGCTGGAGGTAGATGGACGCAGCATCCCCATGATCGTGGACGGGGCGGTGAAGGACTATCGTGCCACCGGCACACCGGCCGTGGATGGCGACGGTTGGGGCAATGTGCACTTCACCGAAGGCGGGTTGATGCTTTGTGAGGTGATCTTCCCATACGATCATTTTGAGACCCGGCAAGACGTGGACTTTGTGGTGGTTGCGCGGAATGAGCGGGGCGAACTGCGCTTGCCCTTTACCTACAAGCCGGAGCAGGCCCACGCCGAGGCCCTGGCCGATGAACAGGCCAACCTCGCAGCCCACGACGCGATGCAGCGGCAGCAGCTAATCACCATGCAGGATCTTGCCGCCGGCGCGGTGCCGGTGGGCGTATCCTGCGCATTGGGCAAGGCCAGCATGACGCTGGAAGAAATGGCCATCGACGGAAAGGGGTTGCACTTCGCCTTTGCCTTGCGCAACTCCTCACAAAAAACCGCCAAAATGTCGGCCATGAGTTATGGCATTGACACGCTGCTCATCGATGGGCTCGAAATGCCGTATAACTGGCGCATCAACGCCGAGACGACCGACGGGGTGACGTCGCTGTTCATTGATGATGTGAGATTGATGCGCGATCCGCGTCGCCTGCCGGTAGAATCCCTGTTTGAGTTGCGGATGACAGACGATGATCGCGCCAAGGGTTCGCTGGTTTTTCGTTACAACTGGCAAAGCCACATCGTCGCTGTACCGGCGGACGATGCGCAGCGCGACGCGTGGCTGGCACAGAGCGCAGCGCTTGCGCCGCAAGGGTGGGCGAAAAATGATCTGGTCAACGGTATCTTTTACGTCAACAAGCTGTTTCCCCAGCAGCCGGTGACCCAGACCCATGACGGAATAACCTTGACGCTGGCGGAAATCTGGGTCGATCCACCCCAGCGGCTGCGCTTCACCACCAACCTGAGCGAGGAAGCGAGCCGAGCGCTCTCTTCCGTTCCCATGGCGTGCATGTTGGACGGCTTGCCCGCTACAGCGTATTTTCAGGAAGCCAACGCAGGGCAAATAGACGTGATGATCGAGCCGCAGGTGCATTATCGGGAGATCGACAAGCCCACACTGCTGACGCTCATGTTTACCATGCCCGGCGGAACCGAACCCTTTGCATTCGAAATTCCGTACGATCCGGACAAAATCCAGGCGATTCCTATGCAGGCAAGTGGTTGGACGGATGAAGAGGGGAACTGGCGCAGCCGGTGATTGGTTTTCTACCACTCCTCATTTGATTCGATGCATGTCTTGCGGATCTTTTGCCGTCTGTCGTGGGTGCGCCTCAGTCAGCTTAGCTGCCGGTTACGCTAGCCACGCGACAAGATCCCTCGCGATCTATTACGCGAAATCATGCGAGGAGAACAAAGGCAACACCGCACAAATCGGGCAGTCGTCCACAGGGATCTTTTCGTGCTGCACTATGTCGCACTTCCGGTCGCCGTGGCGCTGCCACAGCTTCCTACTGGCTCCTCGAGCAGCGCGAAAATCTCTCGCGTGGCCAACGACTCTCCTTGTGCGGTGTTATCAAAAGAAACCAGAGATCGTCGATGAATCTTTACCGTTCCTCGCGGAAGTAGTTGACGCCGCAGCCCTTGGGCTGTGCGTGTTCTTTGGACATGCGCATGGAAGTCACCACCAGCACCGCGATGGTGGCCAGGAAGGGCACCATCAGGTAAATGGCCGCAGGAATTTGGAAAATGCTGCTGGGCATGTAAAAGCGCAGGATGCTCAGGGCGCCGAACACCAGCGCCCCCAGGATGGCACGGTAGGGGCTCCAGGCGGCAAAGATCACCAGGGCCACCGCGATCCAACCCAGGCCGTTGACGCAGTTGTAGGTCCAGTTGCCGCCGCAGGTCACCAGGGACACATACGCACCGCCCAGGCCGCACAGTCCGCCGCCCAGGATGATGTGGATGTACTTGTACCGGGACACGTTGATCCCGGCGGCATCGGCGGCGGCGGGGTTTTCGCCCACGGCGCGCAGGTTGAGGCCCTGGCGGGTATGGTTGAGGTACAAGCCTAACAGAACGGCGGCCAACAGGCCCAGGTACACGAGGATGTTGTGCTGAAACAGCAGCTTACCCACCACGGGCAAATCGCTGAGCGGCCCGAAGCGGAGCGGCTTGAAGGTGGCCACGACACTGTCAGCCAGCACGGCGGCCCGGGTGGGGGAGTTCATAATCAGGCTGTTGCCGATGTAGTTGGCAAACCCCGCCCCAAAGATGGACAGCGTCAGACCGGTTACGTTCTGATTGGCCTTGAGGGACACCGTCAGCACCGCATAGATTAGCGCACCCAGTGCACCGGCTAAAAAGCCAAAGATCAGCGCCATCAGCGGACTGCCCGTCACATATCCGGCCCAAAAACTCATGACGGCGCCCATGTACATCATGCCCTCTACGCCCAGGTTTAAGTTGCCGGCCTTTTCTGTCAGGATCTCTCCCAAGGTACCAAACAGCAGCGGCACACAGGCGAGGGTGGCTGCGTACAAAAAGTTCACCAGTACATCAAGCACGTTCATGGCGCAGCTCCTTTCTCCTCCACATCAGGCGGAAGGACACAAAGAATTCGCACCCCAGTACAAAGAACAGGATGATGCCCTGTAGCACCGCCGCCGCCGATGCGGAGATGTGGAACAGCGATTCGATGTACCCGCTTCCTTTTTCTAGTACGGCGAACAAGACGGACACAGGCAGCATCAATAGCGGATTGAGCTGGGACAGCCAAGCCACCGTGATGGCGCTAAAGCCAACGCCTCCCGCCACGGTATCGGTCAGGGTACGGTCCGCGCCCACGGCTTGCAGCATCCCGGCCAACCCACAGATGCCGGCGGAAAGGAACATGGTGCGCAGCACAATCTTGCGCACATTCATGCCCGCGTATCGGGCGGTATTCTCGTTTTCACCCACCACGGAGATCTCGTACCCGTGCTTGGTATAAAACAGGTAGACAAAGACCAGGCCCAGCAGCGCCAGCGCCACCATCCAGCCCGCGTGCAGGCCCAGCACCTTGGGGAGCTGCGCGTTCTTGGCGAACCGGGCGATCTTGGGAAAGCCCAGCGCTTGGGGATCCTTCCACGGTCCTTCCCGCAGAAACTGGATCATGAACAGCGCTACGTAGTTCATCATCAGGGTGAACAGGGTTTCGTTGGTGCCAAATTTGGATTTGCAAAAGGCGGGGATCATACCCCACAACCCTGCTGCCACCACGGCGGCCAGCATCATGGTGGGAAACAGCACCCACTGGGGCCAATCGGCACAAAATAGGGCAAAAAAGCTGGCGGCAATACCACCCACACAGATCTGACCCTCGCCACCGATGTTCCAGAACCGCATGCGAAAGGCCAGGGTGATGCCCAGGGCCGTGATCAGCAGTGGGATGGTCATCTTAAAGGTTTCGATGCTGGCGGAGGCGGTGCCAAAGGAGCCGGTGAGCATGCTGCCGTATACCGCGATGGGATTGTGCCCCAGTAACAGGATAAACAACCCGCCGGTGACCAGGGCAAGCACCACCGCCGCGATGCGGATGCAGGCCTGGGTCGCCGGGGTGATATCGGTGCGCTTGATGGCGCGCACCAAGGGGACGTGATAGGCCCGCTCGGTCATGCACTCACCTCCTGGGCGGCATTGCTGCCGGTCATCATTAAGCCCAACTGCGCCTTGGTGGTGGCTTGGGCGTCCACGATGCCCGTGACCTTCCCGCCGCACAGCACCATGATCCGGTCACACAGCTCCAGCAGTACATCCAAATCTTCGCCGATGAACAAAACACCGATACCCTTCAGCTTTTGTTCCGTCAGCAGGTCATAGATGGTATAGGAGGAGTGGATGTCTAGCCCCCGCACCGGATAGGCGGTGATCAGCAGTTGGGGATCCGACGCGATCTCGCGCCCCAGCAGCACCTTTTGCACGTTGCCACCGGAGAGCCTGCGCACGGGCACGTTCAGCCCCGGGGTATCGATGCTCAGCCGCTCCTTGAGCCGCTGGGCCAGCGTCCGGGCGGCCGTGCGGTTGATGAAGGGACCCCGCGCACTTTTGCTATAATCCTTGAGCAGCATGTTATCCACCATGCCCATGGAGCCCACCAATCCCATGCCCAGCCGATCCTCGGGCACAAAGCTCATCGACACGCCGCGCTCGATGATCTGGCGCGTGCTCATCCCGGCC
>JAVBUS010000239.1:0-2701 GCA_031555125.1 Eubacteriales bacterium
ACAAAGGAGCAGTCATGCGGCACAGCGTAGCCCATGCGCAGATATTGCTGCATGGCCCCCACCGCCACCAGATCGTTGATGCCGATGACCGCCGTAGGCGGGTCCGGCAACCGGAGTAGCCGCTTGATGCCCTCCGCGCCGCTGCTCTCCGTAAAATCCGTCACCTGGAGCACGTACTCTTCCTGCAGGGGTAACCCTGCCTGCTGCATCGCGTCTGCAAATGCCTGCTTTTTGATCAGGGTCAAGAATATTTCGTACTGACTGACCAGCAGGGCGATCTTTTTGTGGCCCAGGGCTGCCAGATGCGCCACGACCTGACGCATGCCCTCCGCATGGTCAATGCACAGCTGATAGCAATGGGGTGCGTCCACCCGGCCCGCCACCACCACCGGCGTCTGTTGCGCTAAGCGGGAAATATAGTCGCGAAACGAGGCGGGCAACACCATGCGGTCGCACACCCCGCCACAAATCAGGATGGCCTCCACCCGCTGCTCCATCATCTTGCCTAGAAATGATACCTCCAGCTCCTCTTGGGAGAGGGTGTTGTTCAGCATCAGCGTGTAGCCCCGGTCGTACGCGGCACGCTCGCAGGCCACGAACAAGCTGGCGTAATACGGGTTGCGTGCATCCGGACACAGCATGCCGATCAGCTTGCTATGGGTGTCGCTAAGGCTCTTGGCCAACGCGTTAGGGCGGAAGTGGTACGCTTCGATGAGGGCCTGGACACGCTCGCGCTTTTCTTGGGCAACGCCTGCGCTGTTTGTCATCACCCGGGATACCGTGGCCGGCGAAACGCCCGCTTCCCTGGCGATGTCATAGATGGTGGCGACGCGTTTACCACGCATAAGCGTTCCCCCCCTTTTTACTTGGCTGCGTCTATTATACCATCTCCACGCCATGGGCGGTAGCCTCCGGTACGTCCGCCCACTTCGCTTCCCCCGCCACAACGGCCCCCAGCACGGCGCACACCAGCATATGCTCCCCGGGCGACAGCTTCCCCCGCAAAGTGGGCAGTAGGGTGCGCGGATACAACAGGTTGGTGTTGGGCTCCGGTGCGACCAGTTCGACCTCGTCATATCCGGCCAGCGCCACGATGCCCGACGTGCCCCAGGGGGCGTGCACCACGCAGCGCTTCGCTTCCACGCTGATGGCTGGTTGCTCCATGCCCCGTTCCCGGCGGATGGCATACCCACCCTCGGCCACGTACATGGGGCGCGGCGTGCGGATGTGATGCACCCGCAGATGCCAATCGCCCAAAGGAATAATCCGGGTATCCACTGTGACATCCGCAAAGGGATACCAGCGGCTGCTTACGTGCTTCGTGCCGATTTCGAAGCTTTCCTGCCCATAGCGGGAGCACCAGGTCATGCCGTCGTCACTAAAGGCCAGCATGCTGTCAAAGGCCCCGCGCATAAGCACCTTGACGCTCTTGGGCACGCTGAAAGCAAAGGCAGTAGAGTAAGCGAACTTGTTGTACTTGGCATCGTCATGAGCGTGGCCCTGGGCAAAATTGCCCGCCGGGAACGCCTGAACGTGCCGGTTTTCTTCGTCCCGCAGGATCAGCATAAAGCCATGCTCCTCCCGCAGGAAGCGGGGCGGTGTATAGGACGCCTCCTGGCTGGCCCAAAAGGGATGTTCCGGGGGCAATGCCAGGGGCAAGAAGGTTTTGAGGGACCAGTAGGGAGAACAGGGCGAGTTGTACCCTTCGGCCATGTGCAGGTTGGGATAGCCGTAGCCGATGGTCAGTACGCCGTCCCTGGTAAAGATGGGCCTTGCGCACCATGCGCGCATGTTACGCAGCACAAACCCTTTGATCACGCCCCAGTCCATGTCCGGGGTGGTAATGTCCGCAAAAGCCATGGCGGAAAAGAAGGAACATTGGGCAAACCGGTACGACAGGCTGCGCCCATAGGGCAGCGCGTCCCCTTCCCCATTAAACCATGCGGCGAATCGCGGCGCAATCTCCACCGCCCGGCGACGGAAAAGGTCGGCTCTGTCGGGATCCTTGTCGCCCATGAGCTTGGCATAGACCATGCCGTAGTACTGATACCCCCAGTGGGTGTAATAGTCCCGCTGGCTTTTATAATCATAATACCAGCCGTGATCCTCGTAATGCTCCTCGATCAGGTCAAAATCCTCTTGCAGCGAAGCCTGATTGCCGGGCAGGCCCACCGCCATCAGGCCGACGTTGACCAGCACCCGGAAGAAGCGCCAGTTGTTGGTGGGCAAGTTGAAGCGGTTGATCTGATCCAGCCAGTCATGGATGCGTGTCCGGGCGTCGGGGGCAAATCCCCAATAAAAGTGTTGGGGCGCGATCATCAAGCCCAGAGCGATGGCTGCCATCTCCACCATGCGTTGGTCGTTATCGCCGATCTGTCCCCAGTACTCCGGGTGGGCCGGATCGGTGCCGTTTTCCAGTCCCTGCTTCCACTTGTCCCACAGGGGCAAGGCCTCCGCGCACCCCCCAGCCAGCAGAGGGCCCAAGGCCCACAGTGCCCGGGAGTACCCCTCCATTTCCGCCAGATCCTCGGGATACACTGCCCCGGTATTGCCAAGGTTCAGCCGCGCGCAACCGGGGCTCAACAGATTCGCCAGGGGACGCAAAAAGTCCAGGGCAGCCTTCTCAAAGTCCGCCCGGGTCAGGAATGGGTTGACGGCGATGGGACTGCTCATAGGGGCCTCCGCATAAATTGAAATGTTG
>JAVBUS010000067.1:0-3183 GCA_031555125.1 Eubacteriales bacterium
ATCCCGCGCCCGAAGTACTGACCCGGTTAGAGGATGCGGGCGCTCGGGTGCTGCGTACCGATCGCGGTGGGGCGCTGATGCTGAGATTCGACGGCCAGGAGATACGGGCCGAGACTTTTATCCCACAATGATGGAGTGAACGTGTATGAATCATACGGCCTTTTTTCAGCTGCTTAAGGGAGATATGCCAGGGGGCGTTTATCTGTTCCACGGTACCGAGGAGCACGTAAAACGCAGTGCCTTAAAGCGCCTGCGGGACAAGGTGCTGCCCGAGGGGCTGGAGGCACTGTGCGAGACCGTGCTGGAGAACCCCAGCGCCGCCGACATCGTGGCCGCTGCCGAGACCCTGCCCATGATGGCGGAATGGCGGCTGGTGGTGGTGATGGACAGCACGCTGCTGCTGGCAGGACGGTCCAAGGATGAGGCGAACGAGAGCGAGCGGCTCATCGGCTACCTGCCTAAGGTGCCGGACTATGCCATCGTGGTTTTTTATTGCCATGGTCTGGTGGATGGGCGAAAAAAGCTGAGTACCGCCCTCACCAAGCAGGCCCAGGTGATCAAGTTTGATCCCCTGGACGATGGGGAATTGGCCCGGTGGATGCGTGCAACCCTGAAGGCGGAGGGGAAGACCATCGAAAATGCCCAAGCGCAAAAGCTGGCCTTTACCGCCGGCCGTGATCTGACCCAACTGACAGGCGAGCTGCACAAGCTGGCACATTATCTGGGGGAGCGTACTGCGGTGGAGGATGAGGACATCGACGCCGTGGTCACCCGCTCCCTGGAGTGCACAGTGTTCCAACTGGTGGACGCCTTGGTAGAGGGAAAGGAGGCCCAAGCATTTGCTCTGCTGGATGTCATGCGAGAGGCCGGGGAGGCCAGTCGGGGTATCCTGGCGATGGTGCTGCGACAATACCGTTTGCTGCTCATGCTCAAGTGGATGCAGGAAGAAGGCTTGGACAGAACCACCCAGATGAAGCGAATGGGGGTGGCCCCCTTCGTGTTCGAGCGTACCCAACGCCAGGCGAAGGGCTACGGCCTGCAGCAACTCAAGGATGCCGTGAACCATTGCATCAATACGGAGTACGGATTTAAAAGCGGCCGCATGTGCGAGGATGTGGCCCTGGAGCGCCTGATGCTGATGCTTGGTAAGGCCGCGTAATGTCTTGGTCGGGAGGCGGAAGGGTGCGAAACAAGGATGGGTGGCTCATTGTGGCGGTACTGGTGTTGGCCCTGGTGCTGTGGGGTGTGTATCGGCAGGGGTGGCTTGGCGCTGCCGGCAACGCAAGCCAGGTGGAGGTCCCGTCAGGGGAAGCGATTGCCTATGTGCTGGTGACCGTGGGGGATCGGCAGTACGATCCGGTCCCCTTGTCGGAGGAGAAGGATTTTCACATCAAGCAGCAAAACGGCGCCATGGAGAACGTACTGCACGTGACCCGGGACGGTGTGACCATGGCCTCCGCCACCTGTAAGGGGCAGGACTGCGTGCAGCAGGGTACGGTGACGCTGGAGAATCGTGCAGGCCGGGTTCTGGGCAACTTCATCGTGTGTTTGCCTAATCAGGTTACCGTGGAGCTGCTCTCCGCACAAGAGGCGAAGGCCCACAAGCAATAGCATGAGACGGCGGGGGAGGAGGGCGGCACGGTGAAGTATAGCATTGGCGATGTGGCGCGGGTGCTGGGGTTGACCCCGGGTGCGCTGCACTTTTTCGAGCGCGAGGGGCTGATTTCCCCCGGCAAGGAATCCAACGGGCGGCGGTACTATACGACCGCGGATGTGTTTCGCCTCATGTCCTATAAAAAGTATCGCGCCATGGGCGTACCCATGAAGGAGATCACCCAACAGTTTTCCGATGCCGGGGATCCCCTGGAGGCGATTGCTGCGCGATTGGCGCAACAACGGGAGGAAGCCGCCAGGCGGGAGCTGCACTTTCGCGCCCTGCAGGAGGACATTCGTTGGTTCGAAGAGGCCATTGCCCGCATTCCGACCCATCTCAATCGGTACGGGATGGGGATTTGTCCCGATGTGTTGCTGCTCCACGATGAGCGGCTGAAGCTGATTCCCGCCACCAAGGGCGGACAGGAGAAAACGCGCGCATGGCTGGAGCACATGCCCACGACCCGCTTAAGTATGCTGCTGTCCGCATCGGGGGATCATGCGGCGCTGTGTTATGCGCTGCCCCGGGAACGGGCGCAGGCATTGGGCATGGCGGATCAGCCGGATGTGGTGCATATTGGCGCACAGCCGGCGGTGCACACCATCCGCAAACTGCCGGACGATGTGTTGGACACCCCCATCACTGTTTTTGACGAATCTTTGGAATATCTGCGACAGCAGGGGCTTGCCGCCTGTGGCCCTGCCTTTGCCCATATGTTGGTGGTGGATTGCAGCAGCGGCAGCCGTCAGTGCTACATCGAGGTGTGGGTGCCGGTTGGCGGATCATAGCATAAGAGGCGGATGAAGGCAGGGCAAGAGCATTTACATATTCATCGATCGAAACAACATGATTATGCGCTCCGAAGGTTCCAAAAGGGCGATCGGAAAGCCCTTTTGTCGCCCGTGAGGGCAAATATCCAGCCTATAGGCGGATGTTTCGTGCCTGCGGGCACGACCGGAGGGCTTTTCGGTCGCCCTCCGGCCACCTTCGGGCCGCATCCATGCGATTCAAAAAAGTAAATGCTCTTGCCCTGCGGATGAAGGTTTCTCCTTGCATCTATAGTGACTATAGGTGCTATACTATGCGCATAGATTGACTGAAAAATGTCAATCATCGATGAGTAGGAGGAGAAGACTATGACGAAGAAGCGTTTTCTGGCGACCCTGCTATGCGCGCTGATGCTGATCGGCCTGTCCCTGACCGGTCTGGCGGCGACCACGCCCGGCGTGTACACCGGCACCGGCGATAGCCAAATCGGCGGCCCGGGCACCATGCAGGTGGAAGTCACCGTGGGGGACGACGGTCAGATCACCGATGTGAAAGTGGTCAAGCAAAACGAGACCGTCGGTATCAGCGACGCGGCGCTAACCGGCATCCCTGCGGCCATTGTGGCCCAACAGAGCCTGGCGGTGGACGCTGTTTCCGGCGCCACCATGACTTCGCAAGCGATCATCGCGGCGACCACCGATGCCCTGACCCAGGCAGGCGCGGACATCGATGCCCTGAAGGTCGCCAAACATGTGGAAGTC
>JAVBUS010000206.1:0-5078 GCA_031555125.1 Eubacteriales bacterium
CCTGGTGGTCCAGGGTGTGGCCGGTTCCGGAAAGACCACCATTGCCCTGCACCGGGTGGCCTGGCTGCTGTATGCCTATCAAAACGCCATGACCCCGGAGCAGATCCTGATCATTGCCCCCAGCCCCATGTTCCTGGACTACATCTCCAGCGTGCTGCCGGAGTTGGGCGTGGAACGCGTGCGACAGCAGACCTATGCCGGGCTGCTGCTCCAGGCCATGGGAGCGGAAGCACCGAATCTGCTGCCGGACGACGCGATGGAGGATGTGCTGGGCCAGGCCATGGAGCAACGTGCCCTGACCACACACCGCTTGCAGTACATGGGCTCCATCCGGTTCGGTGAGGCGGTGCGACGCTATATTGCCCTGATGGAGGATCGGCTTGTCGCCGTTGGGGACATTTCCTTTGGTCCGGTTCGTCTATATACCCAGGAGGAGGTGCGACGCATCTTTTCCCGGGAGCTGATGCATTTTCCCCTGCGCAGGCGGGTGCGGGAGTTTAGCAAGTATGTGCGCACCAGCCTAAAGAACGCGTTGGCTCAGGTGGAAGCATGGCTGAACAAGACCTGCGAACAGCGGGTGCAGGCCATTGTGGCGCAGCATCCGGACAGCCCCCTGCGCAGGGAACGGCTGACCCAGTTATACGATAGCCGGGATCAGCGCGTGGCCGAGGCGCGGGAGACCGCCAAGAACTTTGTCAAGGACACCATGGCCCGGTTCCCCAAGCTGGATCTGCTGGGGATTTACGCTGACTTCTGGCGGGCGGAGGAACAGCTGGATCTCCCGGCAGAGGATGTGCCCGCCTTCCGGATGGCGGCGGAGGAAGCCCTGGCGGCTCTGGCCAAAAAGAAGGTGCGCAGCATTGACCTGCCGGCCTTGTGCATATTGCACCGGGCCGTGGAAGACTGGGCGCGACAGGACCTGCGTCATGTGGTCATCGACGAGGCCCAGGATCTCTCGCCGCTGCAAGTGGCCTTTTTGCGGGAGCTGTCGGGGAACACCTCCTTCACCATCGTGGGGGATCTGATGCAAGGGGTCCATGGATATCGGGGACTGTCCGACTGGCAGCAGCTCATTCATGATGTATTTGACGGCCAAGCCACATATCATCAACTGGTGACCAGTTATCGCAACACCGTGGAGATTATGGAGGCGGCCACCAAGGTGGCCCGCAGGCACCCCGCGCCGGGCCAGGTGGCGGCCAAGCCGGTGCTGCGCCACGGACCCAAGCCGATCCTGCGCGGGTTTTCTGCCCGGAGCACCAGGGACGCCTTTTTGGCGGAACAGATTGAGGCATGGCGCGGGGAAGGCTTCGGCTCCATCGCCGTCATCGGCCGGGACGCAACGGCGTGTAAGCAGGTATTTCGCGCCCTGCCAGAGCGACTGGGAGCCCGGCTGGCCTTGACTGAGGATGAGGCTTTTTCCAACGGCCTGTTGGTGATGCCCGCCGCCCTGGTGAAGGGTCTTGAATTCGACGCGGTGCTGCTGCCGGATGTCAACGCAGCCCAGTGGGCCGACAACGCCCTGGAAACGCGGTTGCTCTACGTGTGCTGCACGCGCCCCCTGCACCGACTGACCTGCTGTTACGTAGGGGAGGCCAGCCCGCTGCTGACCCATTGGATGACCGAGGATGTGGAGGTGTAATATGCGCAAGGGCAGGCTTTGGATGCGATGGGTTGCGGGGGTGTTGATCTGGTGCCTGGCGTGGCTGCCCGCAGGAGCCTTGGGCGCTATGGATCCGGCGGCTTCCGATGCCCTGACGGAGGCTGCTCGGGACATGGATCGCTACACCATCGTTGCCACATTTGATCCCGCATCGGCCACGCTGCGGTGCACCCAACAGGTGGCGTATACAAACCGCAGTGGCCAGCCCCAACCCAATCTGTATTTTCACGCCTATGCCAATGCCTTTAAGCGGCAGGAGACCGCCCCCACCGCTACCGATGCCATGCTGGAGGCTACGTATCCCGCCGGGTTCGACCCGGGGGAGATCGCCTTTTCCCGGGTGGCGGTGGCGGGGCGGGAGGTGGCCTTTGCCCTTCAAGGCCCTGCAGAGGACGTGCTGCGAATCCCTGTGGGGTTGCTGGAGCCCGGGGCACAGGTAACGCTGGACTTTGCGTACACCCTGGCGTTGCCCAGGCTGGAGTTTCGTTTCGGGTATAGTCAGGGCTTGTATGCGGTGGGGAATGCGTTCCCTATCGCCGCCAAGACCGACCCCGACGGCACCTGGCGTCTGGACGGCTATAGCGTCGTAGGGGACCCCTTCTTCAGTGATTGCGCCAACTATCAGGTGACCCTGGATGTGCCGGAAGGCTTTCTGGTAGGGGCCAGCGGCGCGCTCCGGGCCGAGGAAACCAGTCAAGGCCGCACCCGTCGCACCTGGGAAAGCTTTGCTGCTCGCAGCTTTGCCTTGGCCATCAGCGATGGGTACGTCACCGCCCGGGGTGAGGTGGACGGCATCATGGTCACCGCCTATGCCACCACAAAAAAACGCGCCCAAGCGTCGCTGGAACAAGCCAGCCAAGCCTTGCGCGTGTTTGGGGAGCTGTTTGCGCCCTACCCCTTCCCGTCCCTCAACATAGCGGAGATTCGTATGCCCTGGTATGGTGGCATGGAGTATCCGGGGCTGGTCATGATTGCCGATACACAGTTCGAGACCGACCAGGGCCTGGCCTATGTCATGGCCCACGAGGTGGCTCACGAGTGGTGGTATGCCCAGGTTGGCAGCGACGAGGTGCGAGAGCCCTGGCTGGATGAGGCCATGAGTGACTATAGCACACTGCTCTTTTTCGAGCATGCCTATGGCGAGGAGCGTTTTCACGCCCTGTATCAGGACAACGTGGAACCGGCCATGCGCATCACCATGCCCTCCCACATGACGGTGGCGTCGGGGCTGGATGATTTCGAGAGCGTCAGCGATTACGGGATCGTGATCTATGCCCGGGGGACCGGCATGCTCCACGGGCTGCGGGAGGCCGTTGGGCTGGACACCTTTTTAGAGATCGCCCGTACCTACCTAGAAAAATACCGGTTCCGCATCGCCACCCGGGCCGATTTTATCGGGGTGGTCAACGAGGTAACCGGCAAGGACTGGAACGGGTATCTGGACGATTATCTGGACAACGGGTTTTAGACCGCCGCGATGATTTGCTCCAACACCGTGCCCATATCCGCCGCGTCCACGGTGGTATCGTGCCGTATCGGCAAGGTGGGCAGTTCCGCGATCTGGGGCGGCAACGTCAGGCCGCAGGCATCGCACAGTAAGTCGCAGCAGGCAAAGTCGTCCGCCTGCCCCAGGGCCACCTCGCCCAGCAGCGCCTTGCCCACATCCCGCCCGAATTTGAACGGGCTGGCGGTGGATACGATGACGGCCGGGGTGCCGTCCCCGGTCTGCCTGCGATAGGTAGCCAACGCATGGGCGGCCACCGCGGTGTGAGGATCGATCAGGTAGCGGTACCGCTGCCAGGTGTGCAGAATGGCGGCCTGGGTGGCGTCCTCGCCGGTCCAGGTGCCCCAGAACACCTCGCGCAGTGTGCCCAGGCGTTCCGCGCCGATGTCGTAGGGGTTGCCCTCCTTGAGCGACTGCATCCAGCCCCGTACCGTGGTGTCGTCGCGACCGCACAACTCGTACAGCAACCGTTCCAGGTTAGAGGAGATCAGGATATCCATGGAGGGCGACATGGTTTGGTGGAAGGGACGCCGCACGTCATAGACGCCGCTGTCCATAAAGTCTGCTAACACGTGGTTGCGGTTGGAGGCGCACAGCAGCCTGCCCACGGGCAACCCCATGCGGCGGGCGTATTCTGCGGCCAGGATGTTGCCAAAGTTGCCGGTAGGCACCACGAAGTGCACCTTTTGCCCCGGCGCGATATCGCCGGACCGCAGCAGATCTGCATAGGCCGAGAAGTAGTACGCCACCTGGGGTGCCAGGCGGCCCAAGTTGATGCGGTTGGCCGAGGAGAGCACCCGCCCCCGATCAGCCATGCCGCCCACAAACGCCGGATCGTCGAACAGGCGCTTGACCGCCGTTTGCGCGTCGTCAAAGTTGCCGCGCACCGCCAATACGTGGGCATTGGCACCGGTTTGGGTTACCATCTGCAACCGCTGGGCCGGGCTGACCCCCTCGCTGGGATAGAACACGGCACAGCGGGTGCCCGGCACGTCGGCAAAGCCTTCCAGCGCTGCCTTGCCGGTATCCCCGGAGGTGGCCACCAGCACGAACAGCTCCCGGTTCTCTCCTTGCTTCGCCATGGCCAGCCGCGTTAGATGGGGCAACAGTTGCAGCGCCATGTCCTTGAAGGCTAGGGTAGGGCCGTGGAATAGCTCCAGCACGTGGGTGTCCCGGTCCAGGGTGCGCATCGGGGCCACGGCAGGGGTATCGAATCGGGCATAGGCGTCGTCGATGGCCTGGGTCAGTTCGCGATCCGCATAGTCGTCCAGCAACGCGCCCAGCACCCGCGCTGCCCGCGCCCCATAAGAAAGGGAGGACAGGCGCGCGATGTCCTCCGCAGAGAACATCGGCAACGCGCAGGGCACATACAGGCCGCCGCTGGCGGCCAGCCCCTGCAAAATCGCCTGGGATGCGGTGACGGCGTCGCCGCCGCGGGTGCTCAATAGGGACATGTCCATCGCTCCTTTTGGCAAAAGCCCCTTTCCCCGGCGGGCGGGGAAAGAGGCTTGTTTTGGTTGGCAAACCGGCTTAGATGGCGAATTTGCGGATGGGATCGGGTACCAGGCCTGCATCCTCGCTAAAGCTGATCACGAAGTCCACGTTGCAGCGAGAGGAAAGCGCCTCCAGCTCCTCAAAGAAGCCTTCCAGCTTGTAGACATCGGGCTTGTCGGTCTCCGTCAAGCGCAAAAACGCATCGATGAACACCAGACTCACGTCAAAGTTTCCGGCCATGATCCCGTTGATAAAGCCCATGAACCGCTCTGTGCCGTGGACCCCATACTCGCCGGCGTTGACAAAGCGGATCTCGTGCCGCAAGTCGAACATGTAGCGCGTGTCGTCGTCAATAAACAGCACGTCGCCCCGCTGGTCCTTGATGGAGTCGTTCGCCAGGTCTATGATCCGCTTGGT
>JAVBUS010000255.1:0-4645 GCA_031555125.1 Eubacteriales bacterium
GCCCTGGCCACCTGCGGGACCCTCCGGGGTTACCGGGTGATCCTGACCATGCCGGAGACCATGTCCGTGGAGCGGCGCAAGCGCATGCGGGCCATGGGGGCGGACCTGGTACTGACCCCCGGCGCCCAGGGCATGGCCGGCGCCATCGCCCGTGCGGAAGCGCTGACCCGTGAGCTGCCAAAAGCCATTATGCTGCAGCAGTTCAACAACCCTGCCAATCCCCTGGCCCACTACACCCGCACCGCCAAAGAGATTTGGCAGGCCACCGACGGCCGCGTCGACGCGTTCGTGGCCGGGGTGGGCACCGGGGGCACCATCATGGGCGTCGGCACAGCGCTACGGGAACACCGTGCTGATGTGGCGATTTGGGCCGTAGAGCCTGCGGCCTCCCCGGTGTTTTCCGGCGGCGTGGCGGGACCTCACCCGTTGCAGGGCATCGGCGCGGGATTTGTGCCTGCGGTGGTGGATCCCGCGCTGTTCACCGGCATCCTGCAGGTTACCGGGGAGCAGGCTACCGAAAAGGCCCGCCTGTTGGCCCGCTTGGAGGGCGTACTCACCGGTTTCTCCGGCGGTGCGGCGCTGCACGGGGCCTGCCTGTTAGCGGCGGATCCCAGCTATGCGGGCAAGACCATCGTTACCGTAGTGCCCGACAACGGCGAACGCTACCTGTCCACCGCTCTGTTCGCGGAAGATTGACAAACATCGCCCCGCTCGTGTACCATATGGATACTTATGCACAAATGGAGGGAACGCCCATGGCAGAACCACGCGCCAACGACCTGGCCGTGCCGGTGATGATCGACATCCGGGGCTTGCGCAAGGTCTATCCATCCCAGGGGGGAGACGTCGTGGCGTTGGACGGCATCGATTTGAAAATCCACCAGGGCGACATCTTCGGCATCATCGGCATGAGCGGCGCAGGAAAGAGCACCCTGATCCGCTGCATCAACCGCCTGGATGCCCCCAGCGATGGCCAGATCCTTATTGAAGGCAGAAATATCTTATCAATGCGCAAGCGGGAACTGCGCACGCAGCGGCGGGAAGTGGCCATGATCTTTCAGCAGTTCAACCTGCTGATGCAGGCCACCGTGGTCAAAAATATCTGCTATCCCATGGAGATCAGCGGTATGTCCCACGCCAAGGCCACGGCCCGGGCTATGGAGCTGTTGGACCTGGTGGACATGCGGGAAAAGGCGCACGCCTACCCAGCACAGCTTTCCGGCGGGCAAAAGCAGCGGGTGGCCATCGCCCGGGCCCTGGCCACGGATCCCAAGATCCTGCTCTGTGACGAGGCCACCAGCGCCCTGGACCCCATGACCACCCAATCCATTCTTGCCCTGCTCCAGGACATCAACCGGCGCATGGGCATCACCATCGTGCTGATCACCCATGAGATGAGCGTGATCCGCCAGATCTGCACCCAGGTGGCCATCATCGACGGCGGCAAGATCGCCGAACACGGCGACGTCCGGGAGGTCTTTGCCCACCCCCGTACCACTGCGGCCCGTCGGCTGTTCCTGGGCATTCAAGAAGAGATCCCTGCCGGGAAACGGTGCATCCGCATCGCCTTTGACGACGCGCACACCTATGAGCCGGTGCTGGCCAACATGATCCTGGCTTGCGGCGTGCCGGTAAACATCCTCTCCAGCAACATCCAAACCGTAGGTGGACAGCCCCGGGGCCAAATGCTGTTGGAACTGCCGGAGGATCTTCACGGCGCGGAACGGGCCATGGCCTATCTGCGCACGCAAGAGAATCTATCGGTAGAGGAGGTGACGGCATGACGCTGGATGTACTGATTCCGCAACTGCTGTCCGGCCTATGGGAGACCCTGTACATCACGCTGGTATCCACCTTTTTTGCCTATGTGCTGGGCTTGCCGCTGGGTATCCTGCTGGTCATCACGCGCAGCGACCACATTCTGCCCAGCGCCCCGGCGTCCACCCTGCTGGGCACCGTCATCAACGTACTGCGCTCCGTCCCCTTCCTGATCCTGATGATCGCCGTAATTCCCCTATCCCGTTTGATCGTTGGCACCTCCATCGGCTCCAAGGCCACCATTGTGCCCCTGGTCATCGCGGCCTTCCCCTACATCGCCCGTACTGTGGAATCCTCCCTGTCGGAAGTGGATCGCGGCGTGATCGAGGCCGCCCAGGCCATGGGCTCCACGAACCTGCAAATCGTTTGCAAGGTCATGCTGCGGGAGGCATTCCCCAGCCTGATCAACGGTGCCGCCATCGCCACCACCACCATCCTGGGCTACTCGGCCATGGCCGGGGCCATCGGCGGCGGCGGGTTGGGTGCACTGGCCATCAACCAAGGCTACTACCGTTACAAGACCGACGTGCTCTTTGCCTGCATTCTGGTACTGGTGCTGCTGGTACAGAGCATCCAGTTTATCGGCAATCGGGTTTCCCGGCTGGTGGATCACCGCCTCAAGTGATCCCCTCAGCGGACACCATAGATCCCCGAAGCATCGAAAGGAGAATGAACCATGAAGAGAATCGTTTCTATCCTGCTGACCCTGGCCTTGGTGCTGTCCCTGGCGGGCGCGGCCCTGGCCAACACCACCATCACCATTGGTGCCACGCCCTCTCCCCACGCGGAGATCCTGACCTTCCTACAGGCCCAGATGGCGGAAAAGGGCTTCGATCTGAAGGTGATGGAGTTTACCGACTACATCATGCCCAACACCGCCACTGAAAACGGTGAGCTGGACGCCAACTACTTCCAGCATCGCCCCTACATGGACGACTTCAACGCCCAACAGGGCACCCACTTGTTCGCCGCCATCCCGGTGCATTTTGAGCCCATGGCCATCTATCCGGGCCGTACCGCCGCCCTGGCCGACATCAAGGACGGCGCCATCGTGGCCGTGCCCAACGATACCACCAACGAAGCCCGGGCGCTGCTGCTGCTGGAGGCGCAAGGTCTGATCAAGATCGCCCCGGACAAGGGCCTGACCGCCAGCAAGCTGGACATCGTCGAAAATCCCCATAACATCGAGCTCTTTGAGATCGAGGCCGCGCAGGTAGCACGCACGCTGCAGGATGTAGACTTCGCCG
The DNA here is from genome assembly GCA_031555125.1 of Eubacteriales bacterium. Classification (GTDB taxonomy): domain Bacteria; phylum Bacillota; class Clostridia; order Christensenellales; family Aristaeellaceae; genus WQXF01. Next base: position 3,066 of record JAVBUS010000255.1, read on the forward strand.
TCATCAACGGCAACTACGCCTTGGAGCAGGGCCTGTCCGCCACCGTGAACGGCTTGACCTCCGAGGCCGTGGATTCCCTGGCCGCAGAGCAGTACATCAACTACATCGTGGTCAAGATCGGCAATGAGGGCGCGGACTTTGTCCAAGCCCTGCGGGAAGTAGTGGCCAGCGATGCCACTGCCGCCTTTATCGCCGAAAAGTACCAAGGCGCGGTCATCGCCGTGCCGGCGGATGTCGTCTCCGCCGTGCCCACGCCGGTGCCTGCCCAATAATCGATCGCGGACCCTGTTCAGAAAAGAAAGTCGACCAATTTGGGTCGGCTTTCTTTTTTATCTCAATCGAAAAGCACTCGTATCCTACTAAGGGGTGACTTTTCGATTTATTCCACCCCATACGAGGAGAAGATCATGAGCAAAATACCTGCAAACAACGCCGCGGCTCTGTTCGAAGATATCATCGGTTGGCCCTATGCTTCCCCGGGCACCAGCGACCAACGGGGCATCGACTGCAGCGGCGCATGGGTTCGCGTCTACCGCAAGTTCGGTGAATCCGTGTACCACGGCAGCAACACTATTTTTCGCAAGCACTGTACTGCCACCGGCGCCATCCACAGCACCGACGACTTGCAAGTAGGCATGGCAGTGTTCAAGCGCCGATTCGATAGTCGGGAACCCTCGCAATACCGCGGAGACGGTATCGGCAACATGTATCATATTGGTTGTGTCACCGGTGTAAATCCCCTGCGTATCGTCCACGCCACTTCCCCGGTGGCCAAAGCGGACTCCAACCTGGGCGGCTGGACCCACTGGGGCAAGATGGATCGCGTGCTGTACGGCGTCTCTTCCACTCCCGTTGATCCGGCACCCGCCCCTTTCCCCGGCTTTCGCGCCAAGGTTACCACGGCCCAGGGGTCACTGAACCTGCGTGCCCAGCCCAGCACGATGGGCGCTCTGATCACCAGCATCCCCCGTAACGCCGCCCTGGAAATCTTACTGCCGCCTACCCTGTGGCTGCCCGCACGCTACAACGGCAAGGAAGGCTACGTGCTGGCCAAATATATAACACGGATACCCGACTGACACACAAGCAAAAGGGCTGTCATACAAAAAGGTGTGCCCCAGCCAAAGAACATACAAGAGAAAAGTGATATTGAGGGGCTGCCCGTCAAGAAGGAGGGGCAGCCCCTCAATGATTTGGCCTATTCACGCGGTCGACCCGATGCTGCCGTTGCGCAAGTTACCTTGCTCCGGCATCCGCCCCCGTCACCCGCAACACATGCCTGCGCAAGTATCCATCTAAGTTGCCGTGATCACTGACCACGATCTCATCAAGCCCCAGCATCTCCATGGCCGTCAGCAAAATCGCCGTACCATGGGTGATGATGTCCGCCCGCTGGGGATGCAGCCCCGGCAACTCCCGGCGCTGGGCCAGGGACATGCCGCAGAGCACGTGCCCCCACTGGGTCACCCTGGCCCGGGTCAGCACATACCCCTCCACCAGGGAGCGATCGAAGGAGGTCAACTGCTTGTCCATGGCCGCCATAGCGGTAAAAATCCCCCCGACCCCCACCCACAAGGCAG
>JAVBUS010000240.1:0-7441 GCA_031555125.1 Eubacteriales bacterium
TGACATGAACGGCATCTGCGCGTCCAGCGGATCGGCGTGCACCTCCGGCTCCTTGGATCCTTCCCATGTGTTGCTGGCCATCGGGTTACCCCACGAGGTGGCCCATGGCTCCCTGCGACTCACCATTGGCGATGACACCACCGACGCTGACATCGACGCGGTGCTGACCCGATTGCCGGAAGTGGTTCGGGTGCTGCGCGACATGTCACCGATGTATCAAGATCTGCTACAGGGAGGCAACAAACATGTATAGCGAAAAAGTGATGGATCACTTCAGCAATCCGCGCAATGTGGGCGAGATCGAAAATGCGGATGGTGTGGGCACCGTTGGCAACGCCAAGTGTGGCGATATCATGCGCATGTTCATCGTGGTGGAGGACGGCGTCATTACCGATGTCAAGTTTAAGACATTCGGCTGTGGCGCGGCGATCGCCACCAGCAGCATGGCCACCGAGCTGGTCAAGGGCAAGACCCTGGAGGAAGCGCTGAAGCTGACCAATCAGGCGGTGGCCGATGCCCTGGATGGACTGCCGCCGGTGAAGATGCATTGCTCCATGCTGGCGGAGGAGGCTATCAAGGCCGCCATTGAGGATTACATGCAGAAGGCCGACAATGCCTGATCTGGGTACAATCGAATGTCGTCGCAAGGCGCCTCTGCCAGAGGAGCCTTGCGATTCTCTGTATAAGTCCGGCATGGCACTGTACCTGCACATTCCGTTTTGTGTGTCCAAGTGTGCCTATTGCGATTTTGCCTCCTACCCGGCGTCCTTGCACCTGCGGCCCCGCTATCTGCTGGCCTTGGCCCAGGAGTTGACCCTGCGCCGGACGCAGTACGGGCCGGTGCCTATCCGTAGCCTGTTTATCGGCGGGGGTACGCCATCCCTGCTGACCGGTCGGGAGATGGAAGCGCTGCTGGCGGCTGTGAGAGACGCCTTTCCGATCCTGCCGGGGGCCGAGATCACCATGGAGGCCAACCCCGGCACCCTTCGGGAGGAGGATGTGTCGCTGTATCGCCGGGCGGGGATCAACCGCTGTTCCCTGGGGGCCCAGGCGGCGCAGGAGGATCTGCTACATGCATTGGGCAGGAGGCACCGCTGGTCCGACGTGGTGCGGGGCGTGGCCTTGCTGCGCGCCGTTGGTATTCAAAACCTCAATCTGGATCTGATGTTTGGTCTGCCGGGTCAATCCCAGGCGGCATGGATGGATACATTGGAAGCGGCGCTGACCCTTGGGCCCGAGCATCTGTCCTGCTATGGATTGCAGGTGGAGGAGGGTACGGTGATGCACCGCCGTGTTCAGTCCGGGGAGGCGGTGCTGCCCCCGGAGGCGATGGAGCGCAGCATGTACGACGTGGCCCTGAGACGGTTGGAAAGAGCGGGATACGGACAGTACGAGCTATCGAATTTTGCGCGGCCGGGGTTTGCCTGCCGCCAAAATCTGACCTATTGGCGACGGGGATTCTATTTGGGCGTAGGGTGCGCGGCACACAGCATGATGCCATGCGTGAAGGACAGCCCGGAGGCCTCCGGCGAGGAACGGTTTGGGAACCCCCAAGCATTGGACGCGTACCTGACCGCCATGGCTGCCGGGCAGGACCCGGCGGCAGAGCGCTCGTCGCTCACCCTGGAGGATGCGCGCTTTGAGACCCTGATGTTGGGCCTGCGGCTCGCCGAAGGGGTGAGCTGTGACGCGTTTCTTTGTCGGTTTGGGTGCAGTTTGGAGTCGGTGTGGGGGGCGCGGCTCCAGCGGCAAATCGACGGCGGATTCTTGACCCTGGAGCAAGGGTGGCTGCGGCTGACCCGGGCGGGACAGGATGTGCAGAATACAGTATTGGTTTCCCTGATGTGAGGATGCACCGCGGAAATTGTCGACAGAGTTAAGGAGTATTAATATCCTAATAATTGACAATCAATGGGAAGCGGGGTATCATGATAGAATCATGTCGGCAGATGCACGATCCAGTGAGGTGAGGAAAATGATGGCAATACCGTTGTACGACGATGCACTGCGCGGCGCCATGCGGGATTCGGCGATCAGCTTTTCAGTAAGGGCCGAGGAGAATGCACGCATCGTGTTTCGTGTGGAGCATACCGGGGAGCAATACGAGCTGGTGGGCGAGTGGCAGCGTGATCCGGATGTACTGATCGTGTTGGGCGGTTACCGGATGTGTCCGGGGGGCGAGCCCTTGCCACTGCCCAGCGGCTACGAGCGCATGTTGACCCGGGAACTGCTGCGCACAGTGCAATCCGTTCCGGTAAAAGGCGTGGGATAACAAACGAAGAGGATGCAACAAGCATGAGCTTGGGCATCCTCTTTTCCTGGCTGTCTCCCCGGATACGTGGGTTCCTTATTCCGCGCGGGTCACCGTGATCCGACGCATGAGGGGGAAGCTTAGCGCAAAGATCGCACACCCCATAACCAAGTGCTTGAGCGCGATGGCCAGGCCACTGTGGGCATCGGTGAACCAGAAGCGGAAAAACTTGGTCAGGGACGTCCACCCGGAAGGCACCAGCAACAAGGCGGTCAAGGACAGGCCGATGATGCCCGTGGTCAACAGAGTAGGCATCTTCCAACGGGCTAGGCAGGTGCCAAACAGGTAGCTCAGGCTGCTCACACTGAACAGCAGGGAAATGCTAAGACAGAAGAAGACGAGATAGTTGCCGCTGTCTGGCGCTGTTTGAGTGAGCAGATCCTTGGCGATGCCGGAAAATCTACCGGTCATGATCTTGCTGATTATGCCCTCCAGACAAAGCTGACCCATCATGCATGCGCCCATAAAGGCGCACAACGGCAACAGAAAGAGCACGGACGAACGGAAGATTTCCCCTCGCGACACGGAGCGCGTGATCAAAAAACGTGTGCTGCTTTGGGCGAAGATCAGCGAGGCGACCAACAGATAAATACTGTAAGCGACTAGCGTGATGGAGGAGCTCTCGTTGGCCTGCGGGGCAGTGCCGGTACTTTGGTTTATCGTCATTACCAACCCCAGCAGCGTGCTCAGCAGCATTGCGCCAATATTGATGGCCAGAAACAGCAGGATGCCGCCCTTGTTGGCGTGCAGATGATGACGAAGGATGGCACGGGTTCTCATTGAATCACACCGCCTTTTTTGAGTTGTGCTTGCAGATCGGGGTTGATGAGCTGTGTGAATAGCTTTTGCAGTGGGATGGATTGCTTTTCCACGGTAGGGGAGGCGGGCAGCGCTGTCTGTGTCAGCACAGATAGGATCAGCGTTCCACCTATCCTCTCCTCCGAGAGGATGACACAGCCTTCGGCTGCGGCGCGGACATCGGATTCCTTACCGCTGAGATAAAAGGCGCGGCTGCGCAGGTCGGCACAGTCTGTTGACAGCAGCAACTTGCCGCCGTCGATGATGACCACGTCCTCGAACAAGCCGCTGACCTCGTCGATCAGATGGGTGGAGATGATGATGGTGCGCGGGTGCTCGCTGTAGTCCTCGATCAGTGCCTGGTAAAAGCGTTCGCGGATTACGGCATCCAGCCCCAAGGAGGGTTCATCAAAGATCGTCAGCGGTGCCCGGGAAGCCATCCCGATGATCAGACCCAGGGCGGACTCCATGCCCCGGGAGAGCTCCTTGTACTTTTTCTTTGGATTCAGCTCAAATAGTTTTAGCAGACGCTGGGCATATGCCTCGTCCCAATGGGGGTATAGACCGCTGCTCAGCTGCAAGGCTTGCCACACGCGCATACCGGCATGGTACAGGCCCTTTTCTTCGATAAAGCAAATGTTCTTAAGGGTATCCACATGCTCATAGGCCGCATGGCCAAATACCAGGGCATCGCCGCTGGTGGCGAAGATGCGGGCGGAGAGGATGTTGAGCAGCGTGGTCTTGCCTGCGCCGTTGCGGCCCAGCAGGCCATAGATCTTTCCGGCCTCCAGCCGCAGGGACATGTTGTTTAGGGCTTGAAAAGCGCCGAACCGCTTGGTCAGCCCCTGTATCTCGACGGCGTAATGCATGTTAGGCATGTTGTTCACCTTTCTCGATCATTTGGATCAGTTCATTTTTCGAGATCTGGAGCTTGTCGGCTTCGTGCAGCAGGGCCTCGATATACGTCTGGAAAAATCGTTGCTTTCGCTTACCCAATACCTTTTCCCTTGCACCGACTTGCACGCACATACCGATCCCTCTCTTTTTGTATAAAATCCCTTCGTCTACCAGCAGGTTGACCCCTTTGGCCACCGTGGCCGGGTTGATGGAGAAGTGTGCGGCGAGCTGGTTTGTGGAGGGGATAAGTCCCTCTTCTTGCAACGCGCCGCCGAGGATGTCGTCCTCGATCAGGTCACAGATTTGGAGAAAGATGCTTTTTCCGTCCTCAAGCAGCGCTTTCACAGTGGCGGTCACTCCTTGTTTCCACCCCGGAGGCACCCTGCAGCGGTGCTTCGCTTAAGTGGTTCATTACTGATGTAATTAACTATACAACAGCAGGATGAAATTGTCAAGCGCTTTTTGAAAGAAAAAAGCGAACAAAAAAAGCCCGCAGTCTCGGGCTTTTGAAGGTGCGATTGAAGTAGGGCGCAAAATCTTTGGAACTTGCACTTCCTCCACTTTTGAAGCACGCCCTAGTTTGCCACCATGACCTGGGCGGCTGCCTGGGCTTCGGCCAGGATCCGTTCCTTGTCCAGCGTGGGGTAAGTGCCATCCTGATATAGGATGCGCCCGTCCACCATGGTCACGCGCACATCACCGGCGTGGGCGGCGTACACCAGGTTGGCCGAGGGATCCAAGCAGGGCGTCCAATGGGGCGAAGTCGCGTCCAGTAGCACCAAATCGGCCCGGAAGCCCGACGCGATACGGCCTACATCGGTAAAGCCCATGGCCTGCACACCGTTCCAGGATGCCATGCGCAGCACCTCGTCGGGTCGGACAAGGGTGGGATCGCCACTGACGCCTTTGTGCAGAATGCCGGTGAGCTTTACCTCTTCCCACAGGTTCAGGTTGTTATTGCTGGCAGTGCCATCGGTGCCCAGGGCCACGCGGATCCCCTTGGCTAGCATGGTGGTCAGCGGCATCACACCGCTGGCTAGCTTCAGGTTGCTGACGGGGTTGTGTACGACGGTGACGTCTTTTTCTGCCAGCAGATCCATGTCGCTCTCGTCCACCCATACGCAATGGGCCGCCAGGGTCGGATGATCCAACAGGCCTAGATCCGCCAAGTAGCGGGTGGGAGAGCGACCCTGGTGCCGCTGCTTACACTCCTCAGTCTCTTTACGGGTTTCCGAGATGTGCACGTGGATCATGGCGCCCAGCGTCCGGGCGGCCTCGGCATGGGCGCGGATGGACGCTTCGGTGTTGGTGTACTCCCCATGGGTGCCCAGCCCCACGCGAATGCGCCCGTCGCAGGCGCCGTGCCAGGTTTTGTACAGGGACACGTTCTCCGCCAGCCGTTCCCCGTTGTCCCCAAAGGCGATTAGGCCCCGGGTGAGCAGCGCCCGCGCACCGCTGTCAGCCACGGCCTGGGCCACTTCGTCCATGTAGAAATACTGATCCGCAAACACCGTGACCCCGCACCGGAGTTGCTCCAGCAGGCCCAACTGTGCCCCCACTTTGGTAAAGGCGGGCGTCAGTCGCGCCTCCGCGGGCCATACGGCGTTCTCCAACCAATCCTGCAGGGTGCGATCACTGCCCACACCGCGAAGCAGCGTCATGGATAGGTGCGTGTGGGCGTTGGCCAGGCCCGGCATGGTCACCGTCCGGCGGCCGTCGATCCGCGATTCCGGGGCAAAGGCCGGGGCATCTGCGGCAGGCCCCGCATAGGTGATCATGGCGCCGTCTATGTGAATCGTGGCGTCGGCGAACCACCGCTCCCCGGTATACAGCAAGGTATGCTCGATACTTTGGCGCATGCTCATCCCTCCCATCCGGACAGGTAGGCGGCCTGATCGTCGGACAGGTGATCAATGTGCTTGCCCCAGGTGTTCAACTTTAACTCCGCTACGCAGCGGTCGATTTCCGGCGGCACCGGATAGGTGCCGGGGGCCATGCTGCGTCCATGCTGCGCGATGTGCAGGGCACACAGAGCCTGCAGCGCAAAGCTGAGGTCCATGATTTCTGCCGGATGACCGTCACCGGCGGCCAGGTTGACCAACCGCCCCTCGCCCAATAGGTACACCTTGCGGCCACAGGGCAGCTCGTATCCCTCGATGTTGTGGCGGGCTTGCCAGCGGCGTACCGTGCAGTCCCGCAGCGTGGCCACCGCCACCTCCACGTCGAAGTGTCCGGCATTGCACAGGATCGCGCCGTCCTTGATCACCTGGAAGTGCTGGGTGGTGATCACGTCCTTGCAGCCGGTGACGGTGATGAAAAAGTCGCCCAGGGGGGCGGCCTCCAGCATGGGCATCACTTCAAAGCCATCCATGACAGCTTCCATGGCCTTGATGGGATCTACCTCGGTGACGATAACCCGCGCGCCCAATCCCTTGGCCCGCATGGCCACGCCCTTGCCGCACCAACCATAGCCCGCCACCACCACCACTTGTCCGGCAATAATCAGGTTGGTGGTGCGCAGGATACCGTCCCACACCGATTGCCCGGTACCGTAGCGGTTGTCGAACAGGTGCTTGCAATCGCCGTCGTTGACCGTCATCATGGGAAAGTTGAGCTGCCCGGCTTCCGCGCGGGCGCGCAGGCGCAGCACACCGGTGGTGGTCTCCTCACAACCACCGATCAGGTGCTCCGCCAGGTGCTTGTGGGAGCCGTGCAGCAGGTGGACCATGTCGCCGCCGTCGTCGATGATGACATGGGGTAGGATGGAGAGACCCTTGATCAAAAAGTCCTCGTACTCCTCCGAAGTGCAGTTGTGCCACGCGTAGACCGTGACGCCGGACTCCGCCAGGGCGGCGCACACCGCGTCCTGGGTAGAAAGCGGATTGGAGCCCATGGCCGCTACCTGGGCGCCACCCCGGGCCAGCACTTGGGCCAAGTAGGCGGTTTTGGCTTCCAAATGCACCGATACCGCCACGCGCAGTCCGGCGAAGGGCTGCTCCCGGGCAAAGGTGTCGGCCAATTGATTCAGCACCGGCATGTGGGCGGCAGCCCAGGAGATTTTTTGGCGCCCCTCCTCGGCCAGTGCAGGATTGCGGATGATGCTTTGCATGTTTATTTCTCCTTGCTTTGATTCGGCTGGTCGATGTGTATCCATGGCCGTTTCGCTAAGGGCTCGTCCTGGGGTGCCAACCGGGTACGAAGGCGCACGCCGGTGGCGGTGGGCTCGATCTCCAGCTCTAGACGATAGGGGGATTCGATGACCTGAATATGCACGCGCAGACCGCCTGCAGCGGTGATGGCCGACTGGGTCTCGCAGCGCATTTGACGGGTGCGGCTGATCCGCAGGGTGCCTTCCGTGGGCTGATTGAGACGGGCATGTACCGTGGAGGCGGGTATCCGCGTGCCGACACTGAACAGGCGAATGTCCCAACCCTG
>JAVBUS010000029.1:0-7171 GCA_031555125.1 Eubacteriales bacterium
GCCCTGCGCGAGGTCATGGATCAACTGGATCCCACCCACCGCACCTTGCCCTCCCGGCTGGAAGCATTATGGCAGGCGATGGATTTTGCCCCGATCTATGACGACCAGTGCGATCTGTTCTATATCGGTGTGCACACCGACGCAGGCCGCACCGGGGACTCGCATTACGACCTGATGGCCTCCGAAGCTCGCCTGCTGAGTTTTTTGGCAGTGATGCGCGGCGCAGTACCGATGCGCCACTGGCACCGGCTGGGTCGCTCCCTGGTTCATGTGCCCCACGGCGCGGTGCTGGCCTCATGGTGCGGCACCATGTTTGAGTACTTAATGCCGGCGCTGATCCTGCGGCTGACCCCGGACACCCTGCTGGCCGATACCTGCCGCTTGGCTGTGCTGACGCAGACCCGTGCCGAGCAGGGGTTCAACCGCCCCTGGGGCATTTCTGAATCCGGGTACTATGCATTCGATCCCATGCTCAACTACCAGTACAAAGCCTTCGGCGCACCCCAGCTGGCCCTGCGCAGTGAGGCAGCCGCCCATGTTGTCGCGCCCTACGCCTCCCTGCTGGCACTGCCTATCGTACCGCAGCTCGCCTGCGACAACGTGCTGCGCATGCGGGATCTCGGCTGGAGTAGCCCCCTGGGTTTTTATGAAGCGGCGGATTACAGCGCATGCACCAATGATGCGCCCTACCAACTGGTGCGCAGCCATATGGCGCATCATCAGGGCATGGCCCTGTGCGCTCTGTGCAACCTGCTCACCGTCAACTCACTGTCCCGAACCTTCCACAATCGGCCGGAGGTGGAAGCCTACGCCCTGCTGCTGGAGGAGCGCACGCCCGCAAAACGGCTGTTGCGTTGGCGGACCCGGGGCAACCGCCGCAACGATGTGCCCGCCAAACGGCCTCTGCGTGCCATCCGGCAGGTACATCCGGAAACGATCCCTGTGGAAACCCAACTGCTGTACGGTGAGGGCACCACGTTGTTATGCGACGCCCGGGGCGGAGGATATTTGGCACACAACGGTCTGATGTTGACCCGCTGGCGACCCAATCCCCTGGCCACCGGATATGGCATCCAGTGCTACATTCACGATGTATCGGCAGGGGAAACCTGGCGTGCCGCCCAGAGCGACCTACCCGGCGCTACACGATTCGAGACCGGCAGCGCCCACTTTCTGCGCAGCCATGCCGCCATGCAAACTACGCTGCAGTGCTTTGTGTGCCCCCTGGACGGCACGGCGGTGCATCTGTTGACCCTGACCAACCAAGGCACTGCTGAGCGAACGCTGTCTGTAGCCACCTTCTTTGAAGTAGCGCTGTCCGCGCAAACCGCGGATGTAGCGCATCCCGCCTTCCGCAACCTGTTCATCCAAACCGCACGGGTGGCCCACAACGCCGCCATGGCCCAACGTCGCCCCCGGGCGCCACAGGAGCGTTATCCGTTGCTGGTACACGCGGCGGCCGCCGATGCCAGCGGCCTGCACTGGGTCGCCCGCACGGACCGGGAGCGGTTCCTTGGCCGGGACCACGGCACCGAACAGCCCCAGGCCCTCAAGCGAAACGACTCAGAGGATCGTGTGGGCGCAGTCATCGATCCCTGCATGTCTCTCGGCACCACCTTGGTCATTCCCATGGGCGGCACCGTTCAGCTGGCATTTGCCACCGGCACTGCCGACACGCAGGAGGAGGCCCTGCAGTGGGCTACCCGCTACGCTGACATCGGCGCGGCCCACAGGGCGCTGGAGCTGGCCCAAACCCAAGCCCAGGTCTCCGCCGACTATTTATCCTTGGATCCCAGTGCACAGCATCAAGCCCAGCGGCTAGCTTCTTACATGCTCTATCACGGCCAGGATGTGCAACGACCGGCGGCGGATCACCACTTTACCCGGGAGGAACTCTGGGCCTGTGGCCTTTCCGGTGATCTACCCATTTTGACCCTATGCATTCGCGAACCCGCGCACCTGGCACTGGCACGGGCGGTGTTCAAGATCCACGAAGCATGGCGGCAGTGGGGTTTGTGGGCAGACCTGGTGCTGCTGGACGACCACGGCGGCGAGTATTACCCACCCACCAGAAGTGCCTTGCAGGAGATGGTGGCATGGGGGCACGCCCGGGATTTAGTCGGCAAGCCAGGCGGCGTACACTTTCTGGACATGCAGGTCATTCAGGCCGACCGCAGTACCGCGCTATTGGCTTATTCCGCCTTGGTTCTACGGGGCGAAGATGGGGATTTAGGGGCTCAGATGAAGGCTCTCCGAATGGCCATCCCACCCCTGCAAGTCCACTGGCCTCAACCCGTCCGGGCGTATGCCACCGCCACTTGGCCAGAGGTAAAGCGCAGCCACTTCAACGGCTGGGGCGGTTTCACGCGGGAAGAGCACTACACGATCGACCTGTTGCCCGGCCGGCCTACGCCGGCGCCCTGGTGCAACATCCTGGCCAACCCGCGCTTTGGCAGTCTGATCAGCGAGCGGGGCGCCGGCTTTACCTTTAACGGCAACAGCCACAGTGGCCGCCTGACCCCCTGGATGAACGACCCCGTGCGCACCCGCGCCGGGGAGGCCCTCTATCTACGCGACGAGGAGACCGGCAGCTTCGACAGCCTGTTGCCCCACGCATGCCGCGTCACCCACGGCCCCGGTCACTCGGTCTTCGAGGGCGACACCCTGGGTGTGTGCTATCGGCTCACCGTGTTCGTAGACGCCCAAGACACCCTCAAACACACCTTGTTGGAACTGGAGAATCTGGAGGACCGCCCGCGGTCGCTGTCGCTAACGGCCTACGCCGCATGGGTATTGGGCGATCAAGAGGGCGAAAGGCGCATGGTGACGGCCCGGGCATGGCAAAGCACCTGCATCGCCCAAAGCCCCAGCATGCCCGGGCTGGCCTTTTTGGCCCTGCCCGGCGCCAAGACCACCCAAGTCACCCTGGATCGTGCCGCCTTCATCGGCCTTGGCGACGGCAAGGCGCCCAGGGGCATGAACTTACCTCTACTGGACACCTTGGGCACCGATGATCCTTGTGCCGCCTTACGCACCGTGTTCCCGCTGCCCGCTCTGGGTAAGACCGAACTCCATGTGTTGCTGGGCTGGGCACCCAACGAGGATACCCTTCGCCGCACGGTGCTCAAGGCCCGCAACGATGGCCGAACGCAGTTGGCTGCGGTACACGCCCTGTGGAATCAGCGGCTGGGGGGCTTGCGGGTCCGCACCCCGGACGAATCGCTCAATGCTCTGCTCAACACCTGGCTGCCCTATCAGCTGACTGTGTCGCGGCTGTGGGCCAGGGCAGGCTTTTACCAGGCCGGGGGCGCATATGGCTATCGTGATCAGTTGCAGGATACTCTGGCGCTGCTTCACACAGATCCTGCCACGGTACGTGCCCATCTGTTGCTGTGCGCCGCCCATCAGTTCGAATCCGGCGATGTGCAGCACTGGTGGCATCCGCCGGCCCGGGGCGTGCGCACCCACATGACCGACGACCTCCTGTTCCTTCCCTTCGTCACCGCCGCCTACGTCCACGCTACCGGAGACCGCAACGTTTTGCAGGAGCGCATCCCCTACCTGTGCGACGTGGAAATTCCCGCCGGGCAGGAGGACTGGTACGGTTCCCCGGCGGTGTCCGACACCACCGAGACCCTGTTGCAGCACGGCCTCCGTGCCATTTTTCGGGTGTCCATGGGCGGACGCGGCCTGCCCCTCATCGGCACCGGAGACTGGAACGACGCCATGAACCGTGTCGGAGCAGGCGGGCTGGGCGAAAGCGTGTGGCTGGGGTGGTTCTATGCCACGGTACTACGGGAGTTTGCTCCCCTGTGCAATGTCTCCCTGCGCGATGAACTTCTCCACCGGCAAAAACAGATGCTGGCGAATGTGGAAGCTCACGCCTGGGACGGTGCTTGGTACCGACGCGCCTGGTTCGACGATGGTTCGCCCCTGGGCACCGCCGGGGACAGCGCCTGTGAAATTGACTGCATCGCCCAGAGCTGGGCAGTGCTGGCCGGTGGGGACCGTCAACGGTCCGCACAGGCATTGGATTCCCTGTGGGAACGCCTGGTGGACCAAGAGCATGGCATCGTCCGGCTACTCACGCCACCTTTCGATCAATATCCGCGAGATCCCGGCTACATCCTGGGCTATCTTCCCGGCATCCGGGAAAACGGCGGTCAGTATACCCACGGCGCCACATGGGCAGTGCAAGCTTTTGCCAAGTTGGGTCAAGCGGAACGCGCCTGGGCGCTGCTGCGGATGCTGCTGCCCACCGACCATACCGCCACCCGGGAGGCTGCCGCCCGCTATCGCCTGGAGCCCTATGTCAGCACCGCTGATGTGTACACCAACCCGCAGCAGATCGGCCGTGGCGGCTGGAGTTGGTACACCGGGTCCGCCGCATGGCTGTGGGTAGTCGCCGTGGAAACGCTGTTGGGCTTCGAGCGGTTGGGAACACGCCTGCGGCTGAATCCCCTGCTGCCGCCGGAATGGCCGGGATTCACCTGCACCTACCTGCATGGACAAACCGTGTACCGGCTCACTGCCCATCGGGATGCCGCCCATGTGTCCCTGGACGAGGAGCGACAGGCCGATGGTTGGATCGAACTGAAGGATGACGGCATTGCGCACGAAGCGGTTTTTCCGGCGCGCTAGCCTTGCATTCAGCGATCAAACTCGTTATACTGATGGTGATTTAGATATAGCGAGGTATACATGCGAGCCACTTTTTTGCCCGTCACTGCCCAAGAGGTTTCCGCCAGGGGCGTGGATTGCCCGGATTTTGTGTTCGTCAGTGGCGATGCGTACGTTGACCACCCTTCCTTCGGCGCGGCCCTGTTGGGGCGTGTGCTGGAAAAGGCCGGGTACGTTGTCGCCATGCTTGCCCAGCCCGATGTGCGGGATCCGGACGCCATGCGGCGGTTCGGCAGGCCTCGGCTGGGCTTTCTTGTGTCGGCGGGAGTCATCGACAGTATGGTCAACCACTATACAGCCGCCAAAAAGCCCCGCAGTGAGGATGCATATTCGCCTGGCGGCAAGGCCGGGTTCCGTCCAGACCGCGCCACCATCGTGTACTGCAACCACATCCGCAAGGCCTATGGCGATGTTCCCATCGTGATCGGCGGTCTGGAGGCCTCCCTGCGCCGGTTCACCCACTACGATTATTGGGCCGACGCCGTGCGGCATTCCGTGCTGGTGGACAGCGGCGCGGACCTGCTGCTGTATGGCATGGGCGAGCGCACCATCCTGGCCGCAGCCCGTTGGCTGCAGGACGGTGCACCGCGCCAGGCATTGCCCAACATGCGCGGTGCGTGCTTTATGAGCCGCGACCCCTTGCCCGGCTATGTGGAACTGCCCGCCCACGATGCTTGTCTCCGGGATAAAAAGACCTATGCCCGCGCCTTTTTAACCCAATATAATGAACAGGACCCCGTTCGTGGCAAGCCCTTGATGCAAAAGCAGGACGCAAGGTACCTGATGCAAAACGCGCCGGATCTGCCCCTGACCCGTGGAGAGTTGGACGCTGTCCACACCTTGCCCTTCCAACGCGCTTGGCATCCCTGCTACGACGCCGCAGGCGGGATCCCCGCACTGGAAGAAGTCAAGTTCTCCCTGGCTTCTACTCGGGGTTGCTTCGGCTCCTGCAGCTTTTGCGCCATCACTTTTCACCAAGGGCGCATCGTCTCCTCCCGTAGTCCCGCCTCTCTATTGCAGGAGGCACGATTGCTCACCCACCTGCCCGACTTTAAGGGGTATATCCACGATGTTGGCGGTCCCACGGCAAACTTCCGCCGCCCCGCCTGCGACAATCAACTGAAGCACGGTGCTTGTGCTCATCGTCAGTGCCTACACCCCAAGCCATGCAAGCAGCTGGTGGTGGATCACAAGGAGTTTACCAAACTGCTTAGGGATCTGCGGGCCGTGCCCGGCGTCAAAAAGGTCTTTGTCCGCTCCGGCTTGCGCTATGACTACATCCAAGCCGATCCAGATGGCACCTTCTTCCGCGAGCTATGCGCCCACCATATCAGCGGCCAACTCAAGGTAGCCCCGGAGCATGTTTGTCCCCAAGTCCTTTCCGTCATGGGCAAACCCGGCCGCGATGTGTATGACGCCTTTGTGGCGCGGTACGCCGCCCTGAACAGGGACATGGGTAAGCCCCAGTACCTGGTGCCCTACCTGATGAGCAGCCATCCGGGCAGCGATTTGAATGCAGCCATCGAATTGGCGCTATACCTGCGGGACACCGGTCATCAGCCGGAACAGGTGCAGGATTTTTACCCCACCCCGGGCACCTTGTCCACTTGCATGTTTCACACAGGACTGGATCCGCGCACCATGCGGCCCGTCTTCGTCCCCCGGAGTGCCCACGAAAAGGCGCTGCAACGCGCCCTGTTGCAGTATCGCAGGCCCGCCAATCACGCCCTGGTGCGGGAGGCGCTACGGACCGCAGGACGCGAGAACTTGATCGGTATGGAACGCGGGTGCTTGGTCCCCCCGGCTCGGTTCACCGCACGCTCCGCCGCCCACACAGGAAAGGCCCCCCTGCCACGTGACCGGAGACCCTCCCCAGGCACCCGCGCCGAGGGGCAGAGGCCCGGTGTCCCTAGCGCCAAAGCATCACCCCGCGCGAAAGGAAAACCCGGTGGAAAACGTTAGAAAAACTGACATATCCAGCCAAATTTCACCGCACGATCATGTGCAAACCGACGTTCCTTGTACAACCCCTGGTGTTTTTTGTTGTTTTTCTTGTCTACCAGCGCCATCCAATGTATAATATCGACGAATAAAAAACTGGAGGAAGTAACACATGCAACTGAAAAAGTCTCTGTCCCTGGTACTGATCCTGGTTCTCGCGCTGGGCCTGCTGACCGCCTGCGGCAATAACGACAAGAAAGCCGCCGACACCACCGTCTCCATCGTTGGCACCTGGGTTATTAGCTACGAGGAGATGATGAAGGCCGCCGGCCAGGAAGCGCCCGCCCTGCCCGACGGCGTTGACGCCAGCATCAGCTTCGATTTCAGCCAGGATGGCAAGCTCACCATCGGTGTCATGGGCCAGAGCGTCGATGCCGGCACCTACACGGTCGACGGTGACAAGGTGAAGATGGACATGGGTGCTATCTCCGGCGCGGCCACCGGCCAGCAGGGCGAAGCCACCTACAGCATCAAGGACAACAAGCTCTCC